>BQJV01000125.1 GCA_021604885.1 Acidimicrobiales bacterium | reverse complement strand
CGAGGCTCGACGAAGCACCGTCCGCATCCGAGCGACCAGCTCGCGCACCCGGTACGGCTTGGCGACATAGTCGTCGGCCCCGACCTCGAGGGCGACGACCGCGTCGATCTCCTCGTTGCGGGCCGACACCATGATCACCGGCGTCTCGTCGACGGCGCGGATCGCGCGACAGACGTCGATCCCGGACATCCGCGGGAGCATCACGTCGAGCAGGACGACATCAGGCTGGTAGGCACGCCAGACGTCCAGCGCCTCCTCACCGTCGGCGGCGAGGTGGACAATGAAGCCCTCCTGCTTCAGGGCCTGGCGGAGTCCCTCGCGAAAGGCCGGCTCGTCATCCACGACGAGCACGCTCACCATCGCCGTCATGACGGGTCGGCACCCACGATCGGGAGTTGGAGGACGAAGCTGGACCCCTCACCGGGCTTGGACTCGACGAGCACCTTGCCTCCGTGGTTCTGCGCGACGTGGCGCACGATGGCGAGCCCGAGTCCGGTGCCACCGGTCTCGCGACTGCGGGCTCGATCGACGCGATAGAAGCGCTCGAAGACCCGCTCGAGTTCGGTGCGCGGGATCCCGACTCCGGTGTCTCGCACGGTCAGCGTCACCGCGCCGTCGATCGCGTCGACCGTCAGCGAGATCTGCGAGTCCGGATCGGAGTAGCGCACGGCGTTGTCGATCAGATTCGTGAGCGCACGGACGATCTGGCGACGCTCGCCGCGCACGACGAGATCGCTCGGCACGCCGACGACCGCGATCTCCACCCGGTGCGCGTCGGCCAGCCCCCGGGCCTTGTCCACGGCGCGGCGCACGATGTCGTCGACGTCGATCTTCTTCGTCGCCGTCTCGGTCTCCTCGAGTCGGGTGAGCTCGAGCAGATCGTCGATGATGTCGCCGACGCGCTTGGCCTCACGCTGCAGCATGTCCGTGAGTCGCTCACGATCGGTCTCGTCCCGCTCGGACGCGAGGGTCTCCGCGAGCAGCGAGATCGCACCGACGGGCGTCTTGAGCTCGTGCGACACGTTGGCGACGAAGTCACGACGGATCGCATCGACCCGGCGCTCCTCGGCCACGGAGTCGATCACGGCCAGCCCTCGTGTCGGACGGAACTCGTCGCTGCCGAGGCGGGCGCGGGCCCGCTCGGCCGCCTGGGCCTCCGGGAGCCACCCGTCGATGATGTAGCGGACCCGCTCGCCGATGTTCTCGGCGTGGTCCCCGATGCGCTCGTAGAACCGTCCGACCAGAGCGAGCTGGAGGGATTGCTGCGGATCGAGCTCGCCCCGCCGGGCATCGGCGATGACGTGTTGGATGTAGCGGTAGTGCAGCTCGTCGAGCACGTCGTCGAGCTCGTCGATCGAGGCCGCCAGCTCGGCGTCGCGGCTGCGGAACGACTCGGCGGCGCGGCGCATCAGCACCTGGGCCTGCGCCGACATCCGCGCGACGAGATCACGGACGTGATCGTCGGGGTGGGCGCCCTGGAGTCGACCGACGGCCTTCGCGATGTTGCTCACGAGATCGCCGGACCGCTCCATGTCGGTGTTGATGTGCATCGCCGCGACGACGAACCGCAGATCGCGAGCGACGGGCTGTTCGCGGACGAGGGTGTCGATGCAGCCTTCCTCGACCTGGAGCGACAACAAGTCGATGTCGTCGTCGGCCCGGACGAGAATGTCCGCCGCCGCGACGTCGCCCTCGAGCATCGCCGACGTCACGTCGCCCACGCGGACGGACACGAGTTCGGCCATCTCCAGGAGCTTGTTCTCGATGACGCTCAGGCGGTCGTCGAGCTGGCTGCGGATCTCGGTCACGACGTCTCCTCTCGACTCAACCGAATCGGCCGGTCACGTAGGCCTCGGTCCGCTCGTCGGACGGATTCGAGAAAATGGTGCCGGTGTCATCGAGCTCGACCAGTCTGCCCCGCCGTTGCCCCGTCGACTCGTCCAACTCGGCGGTGAAGAAGGCGGTGCGGTCGCTGACCCGAGCCGCCTGCTGCATGTTGTGCGTCACGATCACGATCGTGTAGTCGTTCTGGATCTCCTTCATCAGCTCCTCGATGCGACCGGTGGCGATCGGATCGAGGGCCGAGCACGGCTCGTCCATCAGCAACACATCGGGGTTGACGGCGATCGCCCGGGCGATGCAGAGACGCTGCTGCTGCCCGCCGGACATGCCGAGCGCCGAATCGTCGAGACGATCCTTCACCTCGTCCCAGAGGCCGGCGTTGCGCAACGACTGCTCGACGACCTCGTCGAGGTTGCCCTTCTGTCCGGCCACGCGCGGGCCGTACGCGACATTGTCGTAGATCGACTTCGGGAACGGGTTCGGCTTCTGGAACACCATGCCGATGCGGCGCCGGACCGCCACCGGATCGACCGCGGCATCGTAGAGATCGATGCCGCGGTAGCGAACCGAACCGTCGACCCGCGCGATGTCGATCAGGTCGTTCATGCGGTTGAAGCAGCGCAGCACGGTCGACTTGCCACAACCCGACGGCCCGATGAACGCCGTGATCTGCCGTTCGTAGACATCGAGGTTCACGTCGGCGACGGCGCGGAGGTCGCCGTAGTACACGTTGAGATCCCGCACGGCGAACACTTCGCTCGACGGGTCCGGTGCCACGGGATCCCGCTCCCGAACGGTCGCGTTCGTCTCGATTCGGGTGGTGGGTTCAGTCATCTGCATCAGCGTCCGAGTTTCTTGGAGATACGGGCTCGGGCGATGATCGCCACGAGATTGACGATGAACACGAGCACCAGCAGGACCACACTCGCAGCCGCGGCGTGGCCTCGCCACGTCTCCGCGGGGAGCCGGGCGAAGTTGGCGATGTTCATGGGGAGAGCGGTGAAGGCACCCTGGGTCTGTTCCAGGAAGTCCAGGTTGCCGGTCGTGTAGAAGCCGGCCGCACCGATGACGAGCAACGGTGCCGCTTCGCCGAGCGCACGGGCGACCGCGAGCACGGTGCCGGTGAGGATGCCCGGCAGCGCGGCGGGTACTACCTGCGTCCGGATGACCTCCCACTGCGTCGCACCGAGGCCGTACGCCCCCTCGCGAAGCGACGGGGGCACGGCGCGGACCGCCTCGGCCGACGTGATGACGACCACGGGCAGCACGAGGACCGCAAGGGTCAGGCCGGCGGCGATCACCGACGACCCGCCGGTGAGCCCGCGCAGGGACTGCACGAAGACCGCGAGGCCGAGCAGGCCGTAAACGATCGACGGCACGCCCGCGAGGTTGCGCACGGTCACCTGGATCAGGCGGGTACTCCAGGTGTCGTCGGCGTACTCCTCGAGGTAGATCGCCCCGGCGATGCCGATCGGGAACGTGGCCACCACGATCAGTGCGATGAGGAGGCTGCCCCGGATGCCCTGGGCCACGCCGGCCTTGGTCGGATCGGACGACGACGGCATGCGGAGGAAGTCCCAGAACCGCTGCGAGATGATGTCCCACGCGTCGAGCGTGACGTCGTAGAAGACCGCGCCGACCATCGCGAACGCGAGGATGACCGAGGCGACGAGCAGCACGAGGAAGATCTGACCGCGGACATCGGCGCCACGCCTCGCGCGCAGGTCCCCGAGATCCACCGTCGTGGACGTGCCGGCCATCAGTAGACCTGCCGGAATCGTCGGACGATGACGTCCGAGACGATGTTGAGGAGCATCGTCATGACGAAGAGCAGCGCGCCGAGGAAGTACAGGCTCTGGAAGGCGAGCCCCGACCCGGCCACCTGATCCGTGCCGGCGCCGAGCGACGCCATCGCCGCGGTGATGGTCTGACCCTGGTCCACCGGGTCGGTGTTGAAGACGCCGTTGCCGCCGGCGGCGATGAACACGACCATCGTCTCGCCGATGGCCCGCGAGATGCCCACGATCGCGGCCGCGGAGATGCCGGAGAGTGCGGCCGGGAACACGACGCGAAGGGCCGTCGTGACCTTTCGGCCACCCAGCCCGTAGCTCGCCTCGCGCAACTCCATCGGCACGGCCCGCATCGCGTCCTCCGAGATCGAAGCCACGATCGGCACAGTGAGAATGCCGACGCCGATCCCGGCCGCGAGCAACGAGAAGATCCCGATGTCGTCGAAGATCCGCTGGAGGATCTCCGGCGCGATGAAGCTGATCGCAAACAGTCCGAGCACCACCGACGGCACGCTGGCGAGCGTCTCGATGAGCGGCTTCACCATGCCGCGGACCCGCGGCGATGCGTACTCCGACAGGTAGAAGGCCACGCCCAACCCGACCGGGCCGGCGACCAGCATCGCGATGCCGGTGATCCAGAGCGTGCCGACGAAGAGCGTCGACAGGTCGAACTCGCCGTCGCGCGGGAACCAGCCGCGATCGGTGAGGATCCCCCAACTGAACTCGTCGTCGGCGACGAACGTCCATGCCTCGGTGAAGATGTTCCAGACGATCAGCGCGCTGATGACGACGGACGTGAGGCCGGCGAGGAACATCAGCCGGGAGGCGCGTCGATCGAGTTTGGCGCGGCGAGGATCGAGCCGGAGATCCCCCGCGTCCCGCACGACAGGGAGCGGGGCGAGGCCCTGCGGCGGTCCGATGTCCGATGCCAGGATGGTCCCGGCCGCGAGATCCCACGGCGCCCGATGCGCCGGCGTGGACCGGATCACCACAGCGACGGCCAACCAGACGAGCAGGCCGACACGAAGGTCGAAGTCGATGGCGAGCACGGGGATGCCGTAGAGCACGCCGAACCGGATCAGCTGCCGCACCGCGGTCGTCAGCACCGAGGCGGGCTCGCCGTCGAGCGTCAGGACGTAGTGGCCGGCGGCAGCGCCCAACGCGGTCTGCGACCCGGCGAAGTGCCATGCGTTCCACCCTGCGAGGACGACGAACGCGAGCCAGAAGTTCGAGGGACCGAAGTCGGTGAACAAGCCCGACACGAAGTACTCGGCCAGCGCGAAGCCGAGCGACAGGACCAGGAAGAGCAGGACCTCGATGCCAGCGATCCACGCGCGCGACGCGAGCGTCGGCACGGTCACTCCCACTGGCCGGTCCCGGTGAGGCGTGAGCTCCAGATCGTCTGGGTGCGGGTCTGATCGACGGGCGAGAGGTCCACATAGCCGACCGCGGGGACCGAGTTGAGCCCCTCGTCGCTCAGCATGTAGTCGACGAACGCGGTCACGGCCGGATCGTTGGCCGCGGCGTCGGCGTTCACGTAGGTGTAGAGGAACCGGGCGATCGGGAACGACGCGTCGGCGATGGTCTCCGGGCTCGGTTCCACGCAGGCTCCGCCGTCGCCCTTGGAGACCGCGAGCATGCGGGCCGTTCCGCCGTCGGACGCCTCCTGGGCGAACGCGTAGCCGACCCAACCGAGACTGAAGCGACTCGACTCGATGCCCTGGAGGATCACCGTGTCGTTCGTACTCGCCGTGTAGTCGTTGCGGATCGAGTCGACGAACTCACGCGACTCGGTGTCGAGGCCGGTCTTCCCGGCGTGGACGGCGTCGATGACGATCTCGGCGAACGAGTCGTAGGTGCCGGACTCCTGTCCGGGGGCGAAGATCTCGAGCGGAATGTCCGGGAACGTCGTGCCGTCCCACGCCGCGGTGATCGCATTCGCGTCGGACCAGGAGTCGGATCCGAACGCCTCGTCCGAGAGCAACGCGTAGAGGTCGTTGAACGAGACGCAGTCGATCATGTCGTTCTCCGCGGAGGTGATGACGGTGATGCCGTCGATACCCCGCCGGAGCTCGATGAACTCGATCCCGTTCGCCTCGCAGATCTCGATCTCCTCTTCCTTGTAGAGACGCGAGGCGTTGGCGATCGGCACTTCGCCGGCGCAGAACTTGCGGGCACCGTCGCCCGACCCCGGACCCTCGACGGAGATGGCGACGCCGCCGTTGCGATCGCCGAACTCCTCCGCCTGCTTGAGCACGATGGGGTAGACCGTCGACGAGCCGGACACGAGGAACGATCCCTCCAGTGGACCGGTGGGCACCGTCGACCCGACGAGGTCGTCGTCGCCGGATCCCGTCGATTGCACGACCACCGTGGGTTCGTCGCCGAGCGAATCGACGATCGCGGCGACGCCCGCGAAGACGGCGAGAAGCACGAGGACGAGCACGACGGCGCGGACCCGGTCGGTGCGCGTCGGAGGCAGGAGTTCGGTCACCGCGAGCGAGGCTACGAGCGTCGGATGTCGCCTCTCCGGCCCGCAGGTGAACGTCCGCTGGCTTCAGGTGAACAACGGGTGAACACCACCTCGGCAGCCGACGCGGCGAGCTGTTACGTTTCGCCGTCGTATGACGAGCACGACGGCTTCGCCGGCCGGCCGCACCTTGCCGACGTGGGCGCGCTCCGTTCTCGTCTTCTTGCTCATCTACGGATTCCTGGTCGGCGTCTCGCTCCTCGAGTCCGGTGTGAAGGTCATGGGCGAGGACACCCAGAAGAGCCTGTTCGAGGGCGTCAGCAATCCCCTCGCCGGCTTGTTCGTCGGCATTCTCGGCACCGTGCTCGTCCAGTCGTCCTCGGCGAGCACCAGCGTGATCGTCGGGCTGGTCGGCGCCGGCACGCTCGGCGTGGATGCCGCCGTCCCGATGATCATGGGCGCCAACATCGGCACGACGGTGACCAACACGCTCGTCTCCCTCGGCTCCATGCGCCAGTCCGAGGAGTTCAAGCGGGCCTTCGCGGCAGCGACCGTCCACGACTTCTTCAACGTCATCGCGGTCAGCATTCTGCTCCCGGTCGAGTTGATCACCGGGTGGCTGAGCTCCGCGGCGGAGGGGATCAGCGAACAGCTGGTCGGATCGGCCGGATCGGACTGGAAGAGCCCGATCAAGCAGTGGGTGAAGGAACCCGTCGGCTGGGTCCAGGATGCCTACGCCGACGTCGGGCTCGAGGAGAACGTGCTCGGCACCGTCATGGTGATCACCGGGCTCGTCGTCGTCCTCATGGCCCTCACCTTCATCACGAAGAACATGCGTCAGCTCGTCGCCGACCGGGTGGAGCGATCGCTCAACGCCGTGCTCGGCAGCGGCGGGGGCACCGTCGCCATGCTGCTCGGACTCATCATCACGGTCTCGGTGCAGTCGTCCAGCATCACGACCTCGATCATGGTCCCGCTCGCCGCGGCTGGCGTCGTGAGCCTCCACAACATCTTCCCGGTCACGCTCGGCGCCAACGTGGGCACCACGATCACGGCCCTCCTCGCCGCACTCGCCGCGTCCCGACCCGAGGCGTTGACGGTCGGGCTCGTCCACACCATCTTCAACGTGTCCGGCATCGTGCTCCTCTACCCGATCACCCGGGTCCGCGAGATTCCGATCCGACTGGCCCAGGGGCTGGCCGAGATCGCCGTCACCCGGCAAGCTCTGGCGGTCGCCTACGTGGTGACCGTCTTCCTCATCGTGCCGCTCGTCGGCGTCGCGATCTTCCGCTGAAAGGCCCGCACCATGGTCATGTCGTTCTTCCGTCGATCCGAGGGCGGCTTCGAAGCGATCACCGCCCACACGGTGTCGATGCTCGCCGATGCGCGCCACAGCTTCGACATGGCATCGGCCGCCCTGCTGAGCGGGGCGACGCACGATGCGGTCGCGGACGACGTGTACACCACCGACGATCGCATCAACGCGACGGAGCAAGAGCTCCGGCGTGAGCTCGTCGTCCACGTCTCCGTGCAGGGCACCGACGACATCGGCGCGGTGCTGGCCTACACATTGTTGATCAAGAAGATCGAACGCATCGGCGACCAGGCGAAGAACATCCTCGATCTCGCCGATGAAGGCGTCGACCTCAGCGCGGCCGCCGACGCCGCGGATCTCACCGCCACCCGCCGCGCCATCTCCACGATGATGGGCGAGGTCGCCGACATCCTCTCGGAGCCGGACCCGGACGCCGCCGCAGCCTTCCGGGAACGAGCGGACACGCTGCGCTTCATGCTCGAGAGCCGTATCCGGGAATGCATGCACTCGGATCGACCCGGCTCCGAAGTCGTGCCGAGGGCCATCCTCTATCGGTACTGGAAACGCATCGTCGCCAACCTCGGGGGCATCGTGATCTCCGCAACGGAGCCACTGCACCACGAGGTCGGCGACGACGATCTCGACGATTGATCCGCCGCCGACTCAGCTCCAGCTGCGGCCCGTGGTCCGGTTCTCCCAGATGGCCGCGGCCAGCGTTCGATCCGCGTCCGCCAGGTCGACATAGCCGACCGCGGTGACCGACTCGAGTCCTTCGTCGCTCAGCATGTAGTCCACGAACGCGGCGACCGACGGATCGTTCGCCGCGGCCTCGGCGTTGACGTAGGTGTAGAGATAGCGGGCGATC
>BQJV01000124.1 GCA_021604885.1 Acidimicrobiales bacterium | reverse complement strand
GGGCCGCCTGGGCGATCTGCGCCGGAGTCGACCGGATACCGACGTAGATCACTTCCATGCCGGCGTCGCGCCCGGCGAGCGCGAGCTGCTCCGCCCCGTTCGAGTGCCCGTCCAGACCCGGCTTCGCGATCAGCACGCGGGGTGGCGTCGCGCCGTCGAGCAGCGTGCGCGCCGCGGCGAGCGATGTGGACGGCGGGCGCGGGCCGGCCGCGGCGACGCCGGTGGGTCCGCGGTACTCGCCGAACTCCCGGCGCAGCGTGTCCGCCCACTCCCCTGTCGTGCCGCCGGCGTGAGCCAGAGCGATCGACGGCTCCATGATGTTGCTTCCGTCAGCCGCGGCCGTCGCCAGACGAGCGATCGCTGCGTCGACCGCGGCCCCGTCGCGCGACGAGCGCCAGTCGCCGAGCGCCTCGATGAGCCTGCTCTCGATCTCCGGATCCGCCTGGAGAATGCTGGCCGCCCCACCGAGCGGCGACGGCTCGGCCTCGGTGAACTCGTTGACGCCGACCACGCTGAGATCGCCCTGCTCGATCCGGGCGCGTCGCTCCGCATGCGAACGCACGAGCTGCGCCTTCAGCGACTCGACGTTCGCGAACGCGCCGCCCTGGTCGATGATCTCGTCGAGCGCCGCGGTCGACGCCTCGACCAACTCGGCGGTCTTCCCCTCGATCACATGCGAGCCCGCGAAGATGTCGTCGTACTCGAGCAGGTCGGATTCGTGGGCGAGTATCTGCTGCATGCGCAGCGACCACTGCTGGTCCCACGGACGAGGCAGGCCGAGCGCCTCGTTCCATGCCGGGAGCTGGATCGAGCGGGCGCGGGCGTCCTTCGACAGCGTGACCCCGAGGATCTCGAGCCCGATGCGGTGGACATTGTTCTCCGGCTGCTCCGCGGTGAGGCCCAGCGAGTTCACCTGCACGCCGTAGCGGAACCGGCGAGCCTTCGGGTCGGTGACGCCATAGCGCTCCGCCGTGATCCGATCCCACATCTGCGTGAACGCCCGCATCTTGCAGGTCTCCTCGACGAACCGGATGCCGGCGTTCGCGAAGAACGACACGGCGGCGACGACTTCGACGAAGCGGTCCTCGTCGACCTGTCCCGAGGCGCGGACCGCGTCGAGCACGTCGACCGCCGTCGCCAGCGCCATGGAGATCTCCTGCACCGGCGTCGCACCGGCTTCCTGGAGGTGATACGAGCAGATGTTGATCGGGTTCCACTTCGGCACCTCGGCCGCGCAGAACGCCATCGTGTCGACGATCAGCCGCTTCGAGGGCTCCGGCGGGAAGATGTAGGTGCCGCGGCTGAGGTACTCCTTGACGATGTCGTTCTGCGTGGTTCCCCGTAGCGCAGCGCGGGCGACGCCCTGGGTCTCCGCGTGGGCGATGTAGAGCGCCAGCAACCAGGCCGCGGGCGCATTGATGGTCATCGACGTGTTCATCGAGTCGACGGGTATGCCGTCGAGCAGCGTGGCCATGTCGCCGAGATGGGTGACCGGCACGCCGACCTTGCCGACCTCGCCACGGGCGAGCACGTGATCCGGGTCGTAGCCGGTCTGTGTCGGGAGATCGAATGCGATCGACAGACCGGTCTGCCCCTTCGCGAGGTTGGTCCGGTACAGCTCGTTGCTCGCGGCCGCCGATGAGTGCCCCGAGTAGGTCCGCATGATCCACGGGCGGTCGGCCCCCGTTGCCGGCACGGTCAGCCGACCTGCTTCGGGTCGGGGACGCCCGGCCGGGTGCCCTCGGCGTGTTCCACGAACTCGACGAGGTAGCCGTCGAAGTCCTTGACGAACGCGACGGTGACCGGCCACCGGTCGAGCTTCTGCGGCGCGGACACGGACTCGCACCCGGCCGCGATCGCCCGGTCGTGGACCGCCGCGCAGTCCGAGGTGTTGACGTAGATCTTCCACATCGCGGTGCCCATGTCGATCGGTCCGTTCTGGTCCTTCTGCTGGGCGAGCTGGAGTCGCGATCCGCCGTGCGGGCTCTGCAGGACCGCCTCGTAGGCGGTCGGGATCTCGGTGCGGTGCTGCAGTTCGAGCTCGCAGACGCCTTCCCAGAACTCGATCGCCCGTTCGATGTCGGCGACGTTGATACAGAACTGTCCGAGGATCTGAGTCATGGCGGGCAGGCTAGGACGCGCGAGTAGGGTGCGCGCCATGACGCCAGAGGAACTCGGGTTCGACTCCCGCCGCCTGTCGAGAATCGCCGATCTCACCCATCGCTACGTCGACCAGGGCAAGTGGCCGGGCGCTCTCGTGGCGGTGTGGCGCCACGGCCGGGAGGTGTACCGCGACGCCTACGGCATGGCCGATATGGAGCGGGGCACACCGGTCGCGGACGACACGGTGTACCGCCTGTTCTCCATGACAAAGCCGATCACGTCGATCGCCCTCCTCCAGCTGGTCGAGCAGGGCATCGTGCGCCTCGAGGATCCCGTCGGTGACTACATCCCGGGCTTCGCGGACACGGAGGTCTACGTCTCCGGTGATGCCGACGGCTACGAGACCCGCCCCGCCGATCGCCCGATGGAGGTCGTCGATCTCCTGCGCCACACCTCCGGCCTGACCTATGGCTTCCTCGAAGCGGGCCCCGTCGACGCTATCTATCGAGCGAACGACCTGGGTACGTTCTCCCGTGAGTCGCGCCCGCTCGCCGAGGTGTGCGACGAGCTCGCGAAGCTGCCGCTCGTCTATTCGCCCGGCGATCACTGGGAGTACTCGATGGCGACGGACGTGTGCGGCCGCGTGGTCGAGGTCGCTTCCGGCAAACAGCTCAGCAGCTACATCGAGGAGCACGTCACCGGCCCGCTCGCCATGACCGAGACGGCATTCTGGGCGCGGCCCCACCAGCACGACCGGCTTGCGGCCAACTATGTGGCGACGCCGGACCAGAAGCTGATGCTCATCGACGATCCGGCGAGGTCACCAGCCCGTGAGGCTCCGGCATTCGAGGGAGGCGGCGGCGGGATGGTCGGCACGCTCGACGACTACCTGCGGTTCTGCCAGGCGCTGCTCAACGGCGGCGAACTCGATGGCGAGCGGGTCATCGGCCGCAAGACGCTCCAGGTGGCGACGCGCAATCATCTTCCGGGCGGCCGCACCGTGGCCGAGATGTGGCTCGCCCAGACCTTCGCCGAGGCCCAGATGTCCGGCATGGGCTTCGGCCTCGGGTTCTCCGTGATCCAGGACGTCGCCGCGAACCGCATCATCGCGAGCGAGGGCGAGTTCGCCTGGGGCGGTGCGGCGAGCACCGGGTTCTGGGTCGATCCGGTCGAGGACCTGACGTGCGTGATCATGACGCAGCAGCTGCCGAGCAGCACCTATCCGATCCGGCGCCAGCTCCGCAACGTCGTCTACGGCTGCCTCACCTGAGCATCGGCCTCAGCCGATGACGGCCGCAGCGAACGCCCGCACCTCCCGCTCGAGATCGGGCCCGGACGGCGTATAGAGGATCTCGGTCGAGCCGGCGTCCCCCGCGGCCTCGACCCGGCCGCGCATGTCCGCCGCGTCACCGACCCAACCGCTCCACGGATCGGTCTCGGTCCCCTTCGTGGCGAGCAGCGGCCGATCCCGCTCGGTGACGTGCGAGCAGTGCCCCTCGTGGACGGCGAGATGCCGCTCACCCTCCGGACGGTCGGCGTTGACCCGCTCGACCCACTCGGCGCCGCCGGGGAGCATCGCCGCGACCTCCTCGCCGGCCATGTGCCATGCACCGTGCCAGCCGAGCACCTCCCACGGGCCGGCGGCGTCGACCACGCGCGCGGATGTCGGCGCCTCGCCGTCGTCGAGCACCGTGCCGTTGATCATCTGGATGTGGCGACCGTCCCCGGGCGTGTCGGGCGGGCCGACGTGCATCAGGCCGTCCGCGATCTCCGCGGCGATCGCCTGACCCTTCGGGCCGAGCGCCGACAGGATGATCGGGACGTCGATGGGTCGAGCATCCGTCATCGCCGGATGGTGAATCATCTGGCACCGCTCCCCGGCGATGTCCACGACCTCCCCGGCGAGGAGACCCCGAAGCTGACGGGTGTAGGTCTCCGTCGTCGCCCACGAGAGCGCGTTCTTGTTCAGTACCAGCCGGGCGGTGAATCCCGTGCCGATCGCAACCTGCAGACGTCCGGGAGCGAGCCGGGCGACCGTCGCGATGGCCGAGGCCGTCGCCATCACATGACGGAGGTTCGGCACGAGGACCGCGGTGCCGAGCCCGATGGTGGACGTGCGCTCGGCGATCAGGCCGAGATGGATCCAGAGATCTTCGTAGATCGCGGCGGAGTCGTAGAGCCACACGCGCTCGTAGCCGAGTTCTTCGGCGAGCACGGCGAGATCAGCGGCACCCGGGCTCGGGGGGACACCGATGGAGATCGAGGGAGTCGTCATGGCGCCATCGTCGCAAGCCGACGCCGCGGGCACCAAACGGCGGACTCGGTCAGGCCTGCCGGCTCAACACCCCGACCGGGATCGGACGGTCGGTGAGCTCCTGATAGGAGTCGAAGTCGGGGTAGACGCCTGCGGCAATCGCCCAGCACGCGTCGCGCTCCTCACCGTCGACCTCGCGGAAGTCGACGGCCCAGCGGTCGGCGCCGACCTCGACGTGCGCCTCACCCGCCGCCTCCAGATTGCGGTACCAGTTCGGGGTGACCGGGTTGCCGCCGTTGCTCCCGACCACGATCAGGTCGTCGTCGCGCCGGGCGAGCATCAGCATGACCGGGCGGGACTCACCGCTCGTGCGGCCGTCGACGTCGAGCAGGAAGCACGGCATGCCACGCAGTTCGTTGCCCTTTGCACCCTTGCTGCTCCGGAACTGCTCGACCTGGCGCTTGGTCGCCCATCTGCCCAGCCCGGGGAGCCGCTTGCTCATGATGTTGACGATGCGTCCGCTGAGCGTTGCCATGCGCCGAGTGTAGGTCCGTGCGCAGACCGGCCGCCCGGGACGCGTTCGGTCCCCGCCGGTGCGGTCCGCTACCGTTCATCCTCGCAAACGCCGCATCCCGACGCCGCGGCGACAGCCCGAGGAGTTCTGTGCCCACCTACGTTCCGTTCGTTGCCGATGGCCTCGCGATCGCCATTCTGGTGTTCGGGATCTACTTCCCCCGGCACCGGCGTCGTGACCTCTCACTCGCGTACCTCGCCCTCAACGCGGGTGTGTTGTCGGTGGCGCAGGCGCTGTCGAGCGTGCAGGTGAACTTCGGTCTCGGCCTGGGCCTTTTCGGCGTGCTGTCCATCATCAGACTCCGCTCGGCCGAGCTCGACCAATCCGAGGTCGCCTACTACTTCACGGCGCTGTCGCTCGGCCTGCTCGGCGGACTCGAGATCGCCGACGACTGGCTCGCCCCGGCACTGATGGCCGCCCTGGTGCTCATCATGTACATCGCCGACCACCCCCGACTCTTCGCGGACTACCGACGCCAGGTCCTGACCTTCGACCAGGCCATCCCGAACGAGGAAGCGGTCATCAAGCGGGCCGAGGAGATCCTGGGCGCGCCGATCCACTCGGTGAAGATCCGGCGAACGGATCTCGTCAACGACACCACCGTCGCCGAGGTCCGCTATCACGTCCCGTTGACATGACCCGGCCGACGGTCGTGGGCGAGCTCGAGCCGGTGTCGCTCGACGAGCTCAACGATCGGGCCGCGCTCACGACGCGCCGAGACCGCAAGTACCTGGTGCCGGCCGACCGCCTTCCCCTCCTCCTCGACGCACTGGCCGATCACCTCCGCGTGCTCGACATCGACGGGCGACGGGGCTTCGGATACGACACCCTCTACTTCGACTCGCCCGAGCTGACGAGCTATCTGGACACAGCCCGCCGGCGCCCGTTCCGCTACAAGATCCGCACCCGTCACTATGTGGACAGCGATCTCACGTGGTTCGAGGTCAAGCAGCGCGGCCGGCGTGGCATCACCGTCAAGCATCGGTGGTCCTTCGACGACGGACCGCACCGGTTCGGCGCCCGCGAGCTCGAGATCGTGGCGGAGACGCTCGGCGAGGACGTCGCCGCCGGCGAGTTCGACCGCACACTCGGGACGCGCTTCGAGCGCACGACGCTGCTCATCGATGACGACGCTCGCATGACCGTGGACCTCGACGTCGCCTTCTCCTCCCCGGGGACGGACGACCGGCGCCGGTTGCGCCACGCAATCGTCGAGACGAAGACCCCAGGACGGCCCTGCCGTGCCGACCGGACGCTCTGGCGGCTCGGGGTGCGCCCCACCAAGGTGAGCAAGTACGGCACAGGGCTGGCGGCGCTTCGCCCCGACCTGCCGTCGAACCGCTGGGCCCGCCTCCTGCGCAGCGACGCCTGGGCCGCCTGATCTCGCGACAGACGCTCGGCGCAACTCGCCCGATCCGGTGGCGGACGCTAGAACCTGAGGGCTGATTCGAACCCGAGGGGGCTGGCATGGCGTGGGATTTCTCCACCGAACCGGAATTTCAGGAGAAGCTCGACTGGGTCGAGAACTTCTGCAAGACGGAGATCGAGCCGCTCGACATGGTCTTCCCCTACTCGGTGCGCAACCCGGACCCGAAGATCAAGGCACTGGTCAAGGATCTCCAGGACCAGATCAAGGCGCAGGGTCTGTGGGCGTTGTTCCTCGACGAGGAGCTTGGCGGCCCCGGCTTCGGTCAGCTCAAGCTCGGCCTGCTCAACGAGATCCTCGGCCGCTACGGCAGTGCGCCCCAGTTCTTCGGCTGCGCCGCCCCCGACACCGGCAACATGGAACTGCTCGCCGCCTACGGCACGGAGGAGCAGAAGGAGCGCTGGCTCACGCCGATGCTCAACCAGGAGATGTGGTCGGCGTATTCGATGACCGAGCCCGCCGGCGGCTCGGACCCCAACCTCTTCACGACGCACGCCACGCGCGACGGGGACGAGTGGGTCATCAACGGCGAGAAGTGGTTCACGAGCGCCGGCCGCGTCGCCGACATCCTGTTCGTCATGTGCACGAACGGCATGTTCGTGGTGCCCCGGCGCACGCCCGGTGTGGAGATCCAGCCCTATCCCCGGAACCACAACCACATCATCTACAACGAGGTCCGTATCCCGGCCGATCACCTGCTCGGCCCCGAGGACGGCGCGAAGGTGCTCGCCCAGCGGCGACTCGGCGGCGGACGCATCCATCACGCCATGCGCACGATCTCGAACTGCAAGCTCGCCTTCGACATGATGTGCGAGCGGGCCCTCAGCCGCGAGTCCCACGGCAAGATCATCGGCGAGCACCAGATGGTCCAGGAGAAGATCGCCGAGAGCTACGCCCAGATCCGGATGCTCCGGCTGTTCGTGCTCGAGACCGCGTGGAAGATCGACAACTCCTCGACGCAGGAGACCCGCACCGACATCGCCGCGGTGAAGTTCACGATGGCGAAGACGCTGCGGGAGGTGTCGTTCAACGCCCTGCACATCCTCGGTTCGCTCGGCACCACCGGGCTCACCCCGCTGCAGGACATGTACTCCGCCGCGCCGACCATGGGAATCGCCGACGGTGTCGACGAGGTGCACAAGGCCACCGTCGCCCGCAACGTCCTCAAGGGCTACACGCCCCACGAGGGCTACTGGCCGACCGAGTACCTGCCGGAGAAGCGACGCAAGGCCCGCGAGAAGTTCCAGCCGATGCTCGACGCCGACCCCGACCTCCTGAAGATGGCCGACGGCTGGTCCGACTACATGGACCGCCGCATGCGCTGAGTTGAGACGTCCGGGGTCAGAGTCCCGTCCCACCTCACGATCGCGCAAAGGTGGGACGGGACTCTGACCCCGCGTCTCAACTAGTAGCCCGAGATGTAGTTGGTGAGGCGTTCGGTGGCGATCTCGAGGTTGTGGACGCGGGCGTTCACGACGTCGCCGATGCTGACGATGCCGATCAGGCGACCGTTCTCGGTGACCGGCACGTGACGGAATCGGCGTTCGGTCATCTCGGCCATGAGCTGCTCGATCGTCGCGTCCCGACTGCAGGTGACGACCTCGGCCGTCATGAGGTCGCCGGCGGTCCGGGTGAGCGTCGCGGCGCCGTCGACCGCCAGGGCCCGCACGACGTCGCGCTCCGAGATGATGCCGTCGACCGAGTTTCCGTCGACCGACACCACGAGGGCGCCGACTCCGTGTTCGGCAAGGGCCGCGACCACGTGATCGATCGTCATGTCGGGCGCCACCGTCGCGACCGTCGAGCCCTTCTTCTTGAGCACCTCGCTGATCAGCATGACTAGAGTGTGACAGACGTCACCGTTTCTTGTCAGCGGGGTACCGCCATGAACGACGATCCGACTCGTCCCGACATCGATCTCACGATGTCGAA
>BQJV01000123.1 GCA_021604885.1 Acidimicrobiales bacterium | reverse complement strand
GCCGATGCGGCTCGCCGGCCCGGTGTGGGCACCGACGAGGACTGCCGCGGCCGCGCCGGTCAGGGCGACACCGACCGCGGCCGACGACGCCGGTGGCGGCATGGGCCGCTTGCCGACGACGAGGTCCGCCAGCTCGTCGTCGGACTCCCGGGGCCAGGTCGATCCGCGGGCCCACGCGAAGTGGACGGCCGCGGCGGCGCCGAGGCCCGCTGCGGTGAGGACGGAGGGCAGGTCGATGCGCGGTGTCGCCATCCGTCGAGGGTAGGAGACCGGCCAGGATTTTCGGCCTGGCATCCGCGTTCGCGTTCTGGCGTCTAGCGTCGGACCGATGCGTCGGGTTCGTGTGCTGCTCCTCGGGATGCTCATCCTGCTGGCGAGCGCCTGCAGGGTCGACACCACGATCGACATCCATGTCGAGCCGGACGGCTCGGGCACCGTCACCGTCACGGTGGTCGCCGACCCGGCTGCGGTCGCCGCGCTGGCCGACGATCCCGCCGAGCTCGTGTTCGACGATCTCACGGACGCGGGCTGGACCATCGAGGGACCCACCGTCGACGGCAGTGGCGCAATGGACTTCAGCGCGACCAAGCGCTTCGAGAACGCCGAGGACCTGCAGGGTGTCCTCAGCGAGTTCATCCGCGAAGACCGCGACGACATCACGTTCGTCGACATCGTCCTCGAGAAGACCCACGCGTTCGACCGGATCGGTCTCGCCCCGGCCAAGACCCACTACGAGGTGACGGGCACGCTCGACCCGAACCCCTCGCCCGACGCCTTCGTCGACAGCTTCCTGCCGGACGATCTCGACCTCAGTAATCGCGGCGCGGAGCTCGCCGAGGAGCGCGGCGACGACAGCACGATCAGCGTCCGGGTGCGCCTGCCCGGCACCGAGTCGACCGAGACGGGCGAGGAGGACGGCGAGGCCGTGGTCTGGCAGGCCACGTTCGGCGCCGACGAACTCGTCGTGATCGACGCATCGTCGACGGTCGAGGACATCCTTCCCCGCGTGTGGGCGCTCGTCGCGTTGCTCGCCGGCCTGTTCCTGATCGGCCTCCTGCTGTCCCGGCTCGGCGTCTTCGCCATGGCCAAGATTCGCACGCCCAAGGGCCGGCGACGCCGTGACGTCCGCCGTCGCCAACATCGCGCCGAGACGCGCGCCGAAGAAGCGAACCGGCCGCGGCGGCGGATGCTGCGACTGCTCGTGGTCGACGTCCACGGCGTCCTCGTCCGACCCACCGACCCGGTCGAAGGACTCCTGATCCCACTCATCACCGGCGAGCAGCCCGACGCCGATGCCGCCCAGGTGCGCGAGCTGCACCGGAAGCTGATCCTCGGCCGGATCTCGGTCGAGGAGTTCTGGGCCGATGTCGGCCTCGGCCCGGTCGCGGAGGAGCTGGAGACGCGCTACCTGTCGTCCTTCCGGCTCGTCCCCGGGCTGCACCCGTTCCTGGATCGGATGCGATCGAGCCGGCTGCCGGTGGCCGCCATCGGCAATCAGCCGCGAGCGTGGGGCGACCGACTCCGCCGCATGGCCGCGCTCGACGATGCCGTGGCGTCCTGGATGGTCAGCGGCGAGATCGGCTCCGCGCTGCCGGAGCCCGCCCTGTTCGAAGCAACCCGTCGACGCATGTCCGTCGACCTCTTCGATTGCTTCTATCTGTCGAACGTGCCCGAGCATCTCGACGCGGCCAAGGAGCTGGGCATGGCGACGGGTCTGTTCGTAGCGGGGAACGAGCCGGCGCCGGAGACCGAGCACACGCTCGTGCGCGGCTTCGAGGATCTGCTGCGGAGCCGCGGCAGTTGATCGGCCGGTTGCGGCGGTTGACTGTCACACCCTCGTTCTAGGGTCCTCCTCATGGCTCGTACCCGCACTGTCCACCGCTGCACGTCGTGTGGCGCCGCCGCGCCGAAGTGGGCCGGCCGTTGCGATGGGTGTGGTGAGTGGAACACCCTCGTCGAGGAGCTCGACGTGCGCGAGGCGCCGCTCGCGGTCACCGGGCCGTCGGCCATCGCCCAGCCGATCGCCGATGTTGCCGACGAGTCCTCCCACATCCGCAGCACCGGTCTGGTGGAGGTCGACCGTGTCCTCGGCGGCGGGCTCGTGCCGGGCTCGGTGACCCTGGTCGGCGGCGAGCCGGGCATCGGCAAGTCCACATTGCTCCTCCAGCTCGCCGGAGCCGTCGCGGAAGCGGGCCAGCGGGCGCTCTATGTCTCCGGCGAGGAGTCGGCGTCGCAGGTACGCGGGCGTGCCGATCGACTCGGCGCGCTCCACGACGAGCTGTGGCTCGTCGGCGAGACCGTGCTTCCCCATGTGCTCGGCCAGCTCGACGAGGTGAAGCCCGAAGTCGTCGTGATCGATTCGGTGCAGACCCTGGTGAATCCCGAGCTCTCGTCCGCTCCTGGCTCGGTCGCGCAGGTGCGCGAGTGCGCCCACGCACTGGTGCAGGAGGCCAAACGACGGGGCATCGCGATGCTGCTCGTCGGCCACGTCACGAAGGAGGGCACGCTCGCCGGCCCTCGGGTGCTCGAACACGTCGTCGACACCGTCCTCGAGTTCGATGGCGATCGTCAGCACGGGCTTCGTCTGCTCCGGGCGTCGAAGCATCGTTTCGGCCCCACGAGCGAGGTCGGGTTGCTCCAGATGGATGAGATGGGTCTGGCTCCCGTCGACGATCCGAGTGGCCTGTTCCTCGCCGATCGGGTCACGGGCGTGTCGGGTTCGGCCGTCGTGCCCACGGTCGATGGCAACCGGCCGTTGCTGATCGAGGTGCAGGCGCTGGTCGCTCCGTCACAGCTCGCCACGCCCCGTCGCAGCGCGCAGGGGCTCGATCAGGGCCGGCTCGCCATGCTGCTCGCCGTCCTCGAGCGACGGGTCGGACTTCCCCTGTCGAGCGCCGAGGTCTACGCCCTCGCCGTCGGTGGTGCCCGCATTCTCGATCCAGGGGCCGACGCGGGCGTCGCGCTCGCCGTCGCCTCGTCGCTCACGGGCAACGCGCTCGACGACGACCTGGTCGTCATCGGCGAGGTCGGGCTCGGTGGTGAGCTGCGTCATGTGAGCCACATCAACCGTCGGCTCGGCGAAGCGGCACGCATGGGATTCCGTCGTGCGATCGTGCCCCACGCCACCGGCGAGGCTCCGGAAGGGCTCACCCTGCTGCGGGCGCCCACGCTCTCCGCCGCGGTGCGGCTCGCCGATGTGGGTCCGAGCTGACGGGGTCGCTAGCGCGAACGGATCGAGAGCTGTTCGCGGTTCGTGATGGTGTAGCGGCGGTCGCTCTGTTCGAGCCAGCCGAGTTTGACGAAAGAGGCGATCGCCTTGTTCACGCGCTCACGGCTCGCGCCGACCATGCCGGCCAACTCCTCCTGCGTGATCGGCAGCATGAACTCGTCGTCCTCGCCGGCCAACTCGAGCAGTCGCTTGGCCGTGCGGCCGGTGACATCCAGGAAGACACTGTCGGCCAGCGTCTCGTCCATCGAGCGAAGCCGCATGGCGAGAAGCTTGACCACGCTCCAGAGCTCCGCCGGCTGGCGCTCGTAGAGGTCGCGAACGGGGCCGTAGGGGATGGCGATGACCGACGAGGGTTCGAGGGCACGGGCCTCGGCGGAGCGTCCGAGTCCGTCGAACAGCGGCATCTCGCCGAAGAGGTCGCCGGCCTCCATGAGTGCGACGACCGACTCGCGACCGTCGATCGACTTGTTCGCGATCGCGATGCGCCCAGAGGTCACGATGTAGATCTGATCGGGTTCCTGACCCTCGGTGAACAGCACGTCGCCACGGCGGAGATTCTGCTCCGCGGCCGTCGCGGCGATCTCGGACAGGTGCTCCTCGCCGACCTCGGCGAAGAGCAGGGTGGCGCGAAGTGTGCTGGTGTCAGGCATGGGCGGCCACCAGACTAGGCAGGTGGACTCACCCCGTGCAGCCTGGCGACCCCGATGAGTGGTGACGAGACGGGTCCCGTGTGGACGATCGTCGTCGCGGCGGGATCGGCGAGCCGGTTCGGCGCGCCGAAGCAGTTCCTCGACCTCGCGGGCTCCCGGGTCGTGGATCGCTCGGTCCTGACCGCCTGTCGACACAGCGACGGCGTGGTCGTGGTGACGCCGGCCGAGCCCGTTCCCGGGGTGGCGCCCGTGGTCGCGCCGCAGGGCCATGTCGTGCGCGAGGTGTCCGGCGCCGAGTCCCGCACCGGGTCCGTGCGCCGCGGCCTCGACGCGGTTCCCCCCGATGCCGCCGTCATCCTGATCCACGATGCAGCCCGCCCGTTGGCAACGGACGCCGTCTACGAGCGGGTGATCGCAGCCGTGCGTGGCGGCGCCGACGCGGTGACTCCGGCGGTGCCTGTCGCCGACACGCTCCGGCGCCGCAGCGGCGGCACGATCGATCGTGACGACGTCGTGGCGGTCCAAACACCGCAGGGCTTTCGGGCTTCGGCGCTCCGAGCGGCTCATGACGGTGGCGCGGAAGCCACGGACGATGTGACCGTGGTGGAGGTAGCAGGCGGTACCGTCGCACTGGTCGAAGGCGACGTGCGCAACATCAAACTCACCATGCCGTCGGACCTCGACGTGGCGGCCCGATTCCTCGAGCGAGCGGATCGTGAGCGAGAGGAGCAGGAGTGAGTGACGAGATTCCCTTCCGGGTCGGTCAGGCGTTCGACGTCCACGCCTACAGCGACGATCCCGAGCGAACACTGGTGCTCGGCGGTGTCCGGTTCGACGACGCCCGCGGACTCGCGGGCCACAGCGACGCCGACGTCGTCGCCCACGCCTGCACCGACGCACTGCTGGGCGCCGCGGGACTCGGCGACATCGGCCAGATGTTCCCCGACACCGACCCGACGCTCGCCGGTGCCGACAGCATCGACCTGCTGCGCCGGGCGGCGGCGGCGGTGCGCGAATCGGGATGGCGACCCGGCAACGTGGACTGTTCTGTCGTGCTCGACCGCCCGAAGCTCGCGCCGGTGAAAGCGGAGATGGAGGCGAACCTCTCGGCGGCGGCAGGTGCCCCCGTATCGGTCACGGGCCGCCGCAGCGAGGGAGTCGGCGCGCTGGGTCGCGGCGAGGGAATCGTCGCGTGGGCCGTGGCGCTGGTGGCGCGATGAGCCGCGGCGCCGGGAAGGGACCCAAGGGCGGCCCCCGTGGGCCGAAAGGCGGCGGTGGCGGCGGCGGTCGCGGGAAGGGACAGCCCCGCAATCCCCGCAAGGCCGGCGGTGGTCGCGGTGGCCCGCCCCGAGGACGTGGGCGCGACGGCCAACGGGGCACGACGCCGCTGCGTGACGGCGACGGCAACCGCGCCAAGGGCGGTTCGCTCGGCGGTGACCAGGTCGAGGGACGCCATGCGGTCCGCGAGCTGTTGCTCGCAGGCACCCGACGCACCCGTGAGGTCGTCCTGGCGGGTGATCTCGATCCCGCGCCGATCCTCGACGAGATCATCGACTTGGCGGACGAGGCCAAGGTCACGATCACCGAGATGAGCCGGGCGAAGTTCGAGTCGATGACCCGGACCGAGGGCAGCCAGGGTGTGATGGCGATGGCGCAGCCGTTGCAGCCGACGGAGCTGGAGGATCTGCTCCAGCCCGACTTCGACGGCACGCCGCCGTTCCTGCTGCTGCTCGACAGCATCACCGACCCCGGCAACCTCGGCGCGATCCTGCGGACGGCAGAGTGTTCAGGTGTCACCGGGATCGTGCTGCCCCGCCATCGCGCAGCCCACATCACCCCGACGGTCGCGAAGTCGGCTGCGGGCGCGATCGAGCATCTCCGCATGGCGCTCGTCGGTGGGCTGCCCGCCGCGATGACCACGATGAAGAAGCACGGCATCTGGACGGTCGGTCTCGACGCCGGCGGCGAACGCTCGATCCACGATCTTCCCGTCGCCTCCGAGCCGGTCGGACTCGTGCTCGGGGCAGAGGGCAGCGGCCTGTCCCGCCTGGTTCGGGAGCGCTGCGACACCGTCGCGTCCATCCCGATGGCGGGTGTGCTCGACAGCCTCAACGTGAGCGCCGCGGCTGCCGTCGCCTGCTACGAAGTCGCCCGTCTCCGCTCGTCCTGACCGACGATCGGGCGACGTTGAGCCCGCGACAGGAGTCGAACCTGCGACCTGCTGTTTACAAGACAGCTGCTCTACCAACTGAGCTACACGGGCGTCGCTGACAGCGTAGGGCGCGCCCGGCGCCACCGACGGCCTCGTTTCTGCAAGGCTGGGGGAATGCAGCTCACGGAGGCCGAACAGGCGATCCTCGATTTCGAACGTTCGTGGTGGACCGAGCCTGGTCCGAAGGACGAGGCCATCCACGAGCAACTCGAGATGTCGGCGACTCGCTACTACGAGCTGTTGAACGAGCTGATCGACCGTCCTGAGGCCGAGTCACACGATCCGCTGGTCGTGCGTCGGCTGCGGCGGATGCGGGACCGGCGCCGTCGTTCCCGTGCTGAACACGTGGGCGCAACCAGCGAGGAGCACAGCTGATGACTGCACCAGGGCGCTACGCCGCCTCAGACGGATCGTTCGCCAAGTCGGCCGGTGGCGCAGCTGCGCGCGGCGGCGTCCTGATCGTGATCGCACTGGTGATCGGGTTCGCCCTGCTCCAGTGGGGCTTCGACGGGGGTGACTCCGATGCCGCCCTGCCGATCGGCTCCGGCGACGGGGGCTCCGATGACGGCGGCACCGACGATGGCAGCACTGATGACGGTGCGACCGACGATGGCGCGACGGACGATGGCGCGACGGACGACGGCGCGACGGACGACGGCGCGACGGACGACGGCGCGACCGATGACGGCGCCACCGACGATGGTGCGACCGATGACGGCAGCGTGACGGTCGATCCCCCCTCCGACGTGATCGTCGCCGTTCTGAACGGCAGCGGTGTCGGCGGTTTGGCCGGCGAGCGGGGTGGCGTGCTCGGCGTCGTCGGCTACGTGTGGACCGCAGGCAACGCGGCGTCGTTCGAGGTCTCGGACAGCCGGGTGTATTACACCGAGGGCTTCGCCGACGAGGCCAAAGAGGTCGCCGAAGCACTGTCGGGCACGGCCGCCGTGCTCGAACAGGCGCCGGCGGATCCGGCGTCGCTGGCGGACGAGGCCAGTGCGGCCGATGCCGGTGCAGCCGACATCATCGTCGTGCTCGGCACCGACGAGCAGCTCCGCTGATCTCCTGGAATCGCGCCGAAGGCGAGACAATTGACCACTGATCTGCTCGATGCGTTCGGGCGGTCCCCGGCGAGCGCGGGACTGTTCCTGGACTTCGACGGCGTGCTGTCCGACATCGCGCCGGAACCCGACGCCGCGGTCATCCGACCGGGCATGGCGGAGCTGATGGTCGAGCTGAGCGAACAGCTGGGCCGGGTGGCGGTGATCTCCGGACGGCCGGTCGACTATCTGCATTCGATGGTGCCGGAGCAGATCGACATCGTCGGCCTCTACGGGCTCGAGTGGCGCAGTGGCGGCGAGCACCGCACGCTTCGCGAAGCCGAGCCGTACCGTGCCGCGGTCCGTGAGCTGGTCGACGCGGCGGCGGCCTCGTTCGGCGCCGATGTGGTCGAGCCCAAGGGGCTCTCGCTCACGATCCACTATCGGAGTGATCCCGATCTCGCGCCGCGGATGCGCGACTGGGTGATCGAACACGGCAAGCGCACCGGCCTGGATCATCGGCCGGCCAAGCGGTCCTACGAGCTCCACCCGCCGATCAAGCGGGACAAGGGCACGGCGCTCGTCGAGCTCGCCGAGGATCTCGACCCGGTGGCCTATGTCGGTGACGACCTGGGTGATCTGCCTGCGTTCGACGGCCTCGACGAGCTGGCGACGCAGGGCGCGACGACGCTGCGGGTGGCGGTCGACTCCGCCGAGGCGCCACCGATCCTGCGCAGCCGCGCGGACCTCGTCGTCGATGGCCCTGCGGGGGCCGAGGCCCTCCTGCGTCGCATCCTGCAGGCGGCACTGTCCGGCCCGTCCACCGGAGATGAGACGGGACTCTGACCCCGGCGTCTCAACTACTCGACGGCGGCGAGTTGTTCGGCCAACCAATCGGCGGGGGTGCGGGCTTCGGCCCGGCGAAGGAGTTGGGCTGATTGGGCGGCGCGGGTGGCTGCGTCGAGATCGAGGGCGTCGGCGAGCGCGGCCGCCTGGTCGGCGATGTCGAAGGGGTTTACCGAGCGGGCGGCGCCTTCAAGCTGATCGTGCACGCCGGCCTCGCGGCTCAGGACGACGGTGCCATGGCGTTCGTTGACGAGCGGACCCTCCATCGCCACGAGATTCAGGCCGTCGCGGATCGGGTTGACGAGGAGCACGTCGTAGCGCCGAAGGTGGGCGACCGAC
>BQJV01000122.1 GCA_021604885.1 Acidimicrobiales bacterium | reverse complement strand
AGCGTGGTCGACGAGGAGGTGGTCGTCGTGGTCGACGTCCCGGCGATGTCGCCTGCGTCGTCGCCGCTGCACGCCGCGACCACGATTCCGGCTGACGCGGCGAGGAACGTCCGGCGACTCACCGGACCGTTGGGAGGAGACATGACACCGATGTTAGAAAACGATCATGACGACGATCCACTACGAGGCCGACGCCGACCTCTCCGTGCTCGCCGATCAGACCGTCGCGGTCGTCGGCTACGGCAACCAGGGACGCAGTTGGGCACTCAATCTCCGCGATAGCGGCGTTGCCCCGACGGTCTGTGTCCGCAACGACGAATCGCGCGCGCAGGCCGTCGCGGACGGGTTCGACGCGGCGGACCTCGAGGCGGCGAGCGAGGCCGACGTGCTCTGCCTGCTCGTGCCCGACGACGCGATTCCGGAGCTCCCGGTCACGCCGAGCGACGATGCGCTGTCGATCGTCGCGTCCGGTTACACGCTCGCGTTCGACCGGTTCGATCCGGCCGGTGATCAGGCGATGGTGGCGCCCCGCATGCTCGGCCCGGAGGTGCGCAGTTGTTACGAGGAGGGGTGGGGGTTCATCACCGGCGTGGGCGTGCACAAGGACCGGACCGGCACGGCCCTGGCGAGAACGCTCGCCGTCGCCCACGGCATCGGCGGACTGAAGCAGGGCGGGCTCGAGATGTCGCCCCGCCAGGAGGCCGTGCTGGATCTCGCCGTCGAACAGGTGCTGTCGCCGGCGCTGACCCACGTCAACAACGCGTTCGTTCGGCTGATGATGGAGAACGACATCCCGATCGAGGCGATCATCACCGAGCTGATGCTCTCCGGTGAGGTGGAGCGCAGCTACGCCCTCGTCCGCCAACTCGGCTTCGTCGGCCAGCTCGGGTTCCACTCGCCGACGAGCCAGTACGGACAGCTCAGCCGGCGCGGCACATTCGATGACATCGATCTCCATGCCCGCATGGGCGAGCTCCTCGAGGACATCACGTCCGGTCGCTTCGCCGATGAGTGGGACGAGCAACGCGATGCCGGCCATCCCCGTCTTGCCGAGCTGTGGGCGCAGCACGCAAACGACACGATCGCCGACTTCGAGATGGACCTGCGGCGGCGGCTCGGCGAGAAGGTCACGCCGACCGGCCCGGCCGCGGCGGACGCATGAAACTCGGACCGGAGCACGTCGCCGTCATCGTCGGTGGAGGGGGCGGTGTCGGCCGCGGTACGGCCCTCGGTCTCGCGTCGCGCGGTGTGCGCTGTGTCATCGCCGACATCGAGATCGACACCGCGGCGGCCGTTGCCGACGAGCTTGCAGCGCTCGGTGTGGAGGCCCTCGCGGCGCCCGTCGACGCGACGGACGCGGCGTCGCTCGACGGCCTCGCCGACGAGGCGGAGCGACGGTTCGGCGCAATCCATGTCCTGTCCAACAATGTCGGCGTCGTGCAGATCGGTGGTCTGCTCGACGCGACGGAGGCCGAGTGGGGCTGGGTGATCGAGTTCAACCTCATGACCATCGTTCGATCGTGCGCGACGATCGTTCCCCGGATCCGCGCCCACGGCGGCGGTGGACACGTCGTCAACACGGCCTCGATGGCGGGACTCTGGGCGTCTCGGCCCGAGGAGGTCTCCGGCGCCCTGCTCGGGCTCTACACGACGACGAAGCACGCGGTTGTCGGCTACACCGAGACGCTGCGGGGCGAGCTCGCGTCGGAGGGCATCGGCGTGTCGTGCCTCTGCCCCGGCACGGTCGACTCGAACCTGATGGCGACATCGATGCGGAATCGCCCGGAGCGATTCGGTGGCCCCGAGGACTTCCCCGAGAGCAGGGGGCAGATGCCCCACGCGATGGCGCAGGAGGACGTCGGTCGCTATGTCCTCGCCGGGATCGAGGCGGACCGTGGCACCGTGCTGACCCACCCGCGCGGCCGCCGTTTCGTCGACAATCGAGCCGAGGCGCTCGCCGCGGACTTCGACTATTTCGCCGCGTTGGAGACCGAGGAGGACGCATGACCGAGACGATCGACCTCGACCATCAGGACCCGGCCTGGGTCCGCAACCGTCACGAGCACTACGCCGAGCTTCGGAGCGGCTGCCCCGTCGTGTTCAACGAGGCACACGGGGGGTTCTGGATGGTGACCGACTACGCGTCGGTTGCCGAGGTCGCCCGCGACAACGAGACCTTCGCGCACAAGTACGAGCTCGATGCCCCCGACGGCATCGACTACCACGGCATCTGCGGGGTGCCCCGCAAGACGGGGACACCGCGCATGGGCGTCTCCGAGATCGACGGTCCCGAGCACGCCGATCTGCGGCGGGTGCTCAACCCGCACATGGTGACGAAGGCCGTGCTGGCGAATCGCGAGCGGCTGGCTCACGTGTCGGCGTGGTTCCTCGACGAGATGGTCGAGGCCGGCGCGGGTGATCTCGTGAACGACTACGCGTCACCGGTGCCGGGTGTGATGACGCTCGAGATGATGGGCATGCCGTCCACGAACTGGAAGTACTACGCGGACTTCTTCCACGCGACCTCGTCGTTCAAACCGAGCGACGCCGAGTTCCAGCAGGCGATCGCCCGTGTCGGTGACATGTTCGGGGAGCTCGGTGAGATCGCCCGTCATCGGCGGGAGCATCCGGGCGACGACCTCACGTCCGCCATCGTCACCAGCGAGATCGACGGGCGTCTTCTGACCGACGACGAGGTCGCCGGGATCCTGTGGAACCTCGTGGCCGGCGGTCTCGACACGACGACGTCGCTCGTGAGTTGGGGGCTCCACCATCTCGGCACGCACCCGGACGATCGGCGGCGGCTGATCGACGACCCCGCCCTGATCCCCGGCGCGGTCGAGGAGTTCCTCCGCTTCTACAGCCCGTCGGAGTCGCTGACGAGAACCGCGACGCGCGACGTCGAGCTCGGCGGTCGGCAGATCAAGCGCGGCGATGTCGTGTTCATCTCGTGGGTCGCGGCGAACCACGACCCGGATGCGTTCCCCGAAGCCGACCGGGTCGTGATCGACCGGCCCGAGAACAAGCATCTCGCCTTCGGCCTCGGTGGCCACCGCTGCATCGGTTCGAGCATCGCCCGGATCGAGTCCGCGCTGATGATCGCCGACGTGCTCGCCCGCATGCCCGACTACGAGATCGATCCCGACAGCTTCCGGCCCTACCCCGGCAACCTCCTGATGACGGGCGTCGTGACCATGCCGGTGACGTTCACTCCCGGCGAGCGGTCGGGCGTGGCCTCACCCTTCTGAGACCAGCGCGCTCCGTGCTGCCACCCGGGCGGCGATGTCGTCGACGACGTCGGCGCGGGGACGGTCCGAGTCCACGAGATGCCGTTCGTCCGACGCGTGCGTCTCGAACTCCGCGTGCATCTTCTCGACGACGGCGGACATGGAGATGCGACCCCGGGCGCGCACCCGCCGCTTGCACACGTCGAGCGGTGCGGTCAGCACGAAGTAGTGCACGTCGAGCGCACCGACTTCGGCGAGCACGTTCGGCAGGAACCAGGGACCCACGATCCCCTCGAGGATCGTCGTCCAACCGGCGGCGGTGTAGTCACGTGCCGAGCGTGCGGTGATCTCCATGACCCGCGTGTTCTGGTCGTGCGACGCCGGCAGCCAGGGCTCGACCTTCCCGGACCGCAGTGCCTCGAGGAAGAAGTCACCTCCGACGACGGCGGACCGGTCGAACCCGCCGGACAACCCCTCGGCGGCCGTCGACTTCCCGGTGCCGGGAGGACCGGTGAGGATGATCAGCGGGGCAGGCATGGATGGTGACTCTCTTTCGGGAGAGCCATAGTCTCGCGCCAGGGCCGGCCCCGGCCGTTCGGAATTATCGAGGAGACCTCCTGTGGCGTTCATGATGATGCGGCTCAACTATGTGCATCCCGATCCCACGGATCCCGAGCACATGAGCGATCGATACCGGGCCGGCATCGATCTCGCCGAGTACGCGGACAAGAACGGCTTCGCGATGGTGAGTACCGAAGAACACACGGCCACGCCGATGGGCTGGAGTCCGACGCCGCTGCTGACCGCAGCGATGATCCTGAACCGCACGGAGAACCTGTCGGTGGCCATCACGGCGCTGCTCGTTCCGCTCCACGATCCGATTCGGCTCGCGCAGCAGATGAGCGTCATCGACCTCGTCTCGAAGGGGCGTCTGTCGATCACGACGGGTCTCGGTTATCGGCCGGCCGAGTACGCGGCGCTCGGGCTCGAGTGGAAGCGCCGCGGCAAGATCCTCGACGAGTGCCTCGAGACGATGCTCAAGGTCTGGTCGGGCGAGGAGTTCGAGATCAACGGTGAGACGATCCAGGTCGGACCGATGCCGTACACCCGTCCGCATCCGATGGTGATGGTCGGTGGGTCGAGCCCGGCCGCGGCGAAGCGGGCGGCCCGCCTCGGCCTGCCGCTCCAGCTGCCGGCACCGCTGCCCGAGCTCGAAGCGCTGTACTACGAGGAGTGCGAGACGCACGGCACGCAGGGGTTCTGCATCGCGCCGGAGAAGGTCGCGATGGTGAATGTCGTGGAGGACCCCGACAAAGCGTGGGCCGAGTTGGGCTCGCACTATTGGTTCGAGGCCTCGACCTACGACACGTGGCAGCCGCCGGGCCAGACATCGGCCGTGCACACGCACGCGACCTCCGTCGAGGAGCTGCGGGACGAGGGGATCTACCAGTTCCTCACGCCCGAGCAGGCGGTCGATCGCATTCGCGATGCCGGCGCCCTGTCGCTGCACCCGCTCTGTGGCGGCATGCCGATCGACGTGGCGTGGTCGTCGATGGAGATGGTGGTCGACAAGGTGCTTCCCGCGGTGAGCGAGGGCTGAGATGACCGACTGGGCTGCGCTGGCGCAACGGGGCTCACGGGCCTGTCACGACCTGATCGGGTGGATCTACTTCGATCCGACCGCGGCCGAGATGTACGGCGAGCTCGGCGTGCCCGACGGCATGGGCTACTACGTGGGCTCGCGGTTCGCGCCGCTCGCCGGCGCGAGCAACGGCGTGATCGGGGCGACGGCGTACTCGATCAGCGAGGTGTTTCTCGGCATGGGGATGGACCTCATGCGCGAGCACACCGACGCCGAGTCCGTGATGCTCGCCCGCGACGCGCGGGTGCTCCCGGGCCTCGCCGAGATCTCGCCCGCGATCGCGGAGGGCCTCGCCCCTCTCGCCTCTCGCGCCTGGGAGGTCGTGGACGGTCTACACAACGGGGCGCGGGTGCTGTTCGCCGCCCACCGCGACCGCGTCGAGCGCCACGCAGGTGAGCCTGCGTTGTCGGCGTGGCTCGCGTTCAACTGCATCCGCGAGTGGCGCGGCGACACCCACTGGGCGTTGATCGCCGCCGCCGACCTGAACGGCGCCGAGGTCGGCCTGATCCACAACCTGATGGTCGACTACGAGGAGGCCGAGTGGATCGTCCGCAGCCGCGGCGCGACGGATGAGGAGGTCGCCCTCGGGTGGGCCCGCCTCGAACGGAAGGGCCTCGTGGTCGATCGGGTGTTCACCGACGAGGCGCGCACTCTCCGTCAAGACATCGAGCAGCGGACCGACGAGATCTGCGCGCAGGTGTGGGAGGCGGTCGGTGAGGCCGACACGCTCGCGTTCTGTGAGCTGTTGGAACCGCACCACGACGCGTTCATCGCCCGTATCGATGCCACCGCCGGCAAGAACTGGATGCCCGCCGCCCGCCACACCCACGGCGAAGGTACGGGGGTCTGACCCCAGTACTTTCTCGCGGCGTGGGGTGGGGCGTAGCGTCGGCGGTATGCAGAACGAGCTGACCGAGCGATTTGGTATCGAGTTTCCGATCTACGCCTTCACCCATTGTCGTGATGTCGTGGTGGCCGTCAGTAAGGCGGGTGGTCTCGGGGTGCTCGGCGCGGTCGGGTTCAGCGTCGAACAGCTGAAGGTCGAGCTCGACTGGATCGACGAACACATCGGCGACAAGCCCTACGCCGTCGACATCGTCCTGCCCCAGAAGTACGACGGCGACGCCGGTGAGATGGATCTCGGCAAGCTCACCAAGGATCTCCAGCGGATGATCCCGGACGAGCACACGGCGTTCGTGCGCGACATGCTCGACAAGCACGAGGTGCCCGAGCTGCCCGAGGACGAAGAGCTCGGCAGCGGGCTCATGGGATGGAACGCGGCGACTGCCGTGCCGCAGGTCGAGGAGATCCTCCGCCACGACAATGTCGTGATGGTCGCCAACGCGCTCGGCACGCCGCCTCCCGATCTCGTCGAGCAGATCCAGGCGTCCGGACGAGCCGTGGGCGCGCTCTGCGGCACGCCCGCGCAGGCCAGCCGCCACGCCGCGGCCGGTCTCGACTTCGTGATCGCTCAGGGCTACGAGGGCGGTGGCCACACCGGCGACATCGGTTCCGTCGTGCTGTGGCCCCAGGTGATCGACGCGGTCTCGCCGATCCCGGTCCTCGCGGCCGGAGGCATCGGCAACGGACGGCAGATGGCGGCCGCTCTCTCCATGGGCGCCGCCGGCGTGTGGACGGGTTCGCTGTGGCTCGCCGTCGAGGAGGCGGCCGGCACCCCCGCCCAGATCCAGTCGTATCTCGACGCGACCAGCAAGGACACCGTTCGCAGTCGCAGCTACACCGGCAAGCCGTGCCGCATGTTGCGCAACGACTGGACGGAGTCATGGGAACGCACCGACACACCGGACACCCTCGGCATGCCGTTGCAGATGATGGCGGTCCGCGAGGCGATGGTGCGCAGCGGTCGCTACCCGGACAAGGCCCAGCAGGTCGCGTTCAACCCGGTCGGTCAGATCGTCGGCACGATGAACAAGGTGAAGCGCAGCGCGGACGTCATCTTCGAGATGGTCGAAGAGTGTGTCGATTCGCTCGAACGCACGCGCCAGATGATGTCGATGGAGTAGGTCGGCTCAGGAGAGCGCCGCGCCCGCCAAGGCGATGAGCTCGTCGGACGCCTTGTCCGGCGACCCGCAGTCGAACGGCGGGTGCGGGTCGTACTCGATCCCGAGTTGGAGCGCCTTCGCGGTGTCGTCGCCGGCGATCGCCGCGGCGAGTGTGAGCGCCATGTCGATGCCGGCCGACACGCCCGCACCGGTCACGACATTGCCGTCGAACACCACCCGCTCGCGTACCGGCTCGGCACCGGACGTCGCGAGCAGGTCGATCGCGGCCCAGTGGGTCGTCGCCCGCTTCCCCTCCAGAAGCCCGGCCGCGCCGAGGATGAGTGAGCCGGTGCAGACGGACGTGATCCAGGTGGCGTCGGCGGTGACGGCGCGGATCCAGTCGAGAATCTCCTCGTCGGCCGCGGCGGCGAAGGTGCCCTCCAGCCCGCCGGGCACCACCAGGATGTCGCACGAATCGACATCGGCCATCGCGTGCGTCGGGGTGAGCCCGAGCGCACCGGTGTCGGCGTTGACCGGGCCCCCGTCCTTCGACACCGAGATCGCCTCGGCGCCGGGCAGACGGGACAGCACGTCGTGGGGGCCGATCACGTCGAGCGTGGTCAGGCCTTCGTAGAGGAAGAACACGATCCGCATCCGGCCATGGTTCCACGGATCGCGCCGCGACTACCGTTCGGCCATGCTGACGCACCTTCCCCCGACGGCCACCGGCCCCGAGATCGCCGAGGTCCTTCGCCGAGACGGCGGCGTGATCGTCGACGACCTCGCCACCGATGCGCAGCTCGATGCGTTCTTCGGCGAGATGCAGCCGTTCGTGGATGCGACGCCGGTCGGGGCCGACGCGTTCACCGGCGTCACCACCCGCCGCACCGGTGGCCTCCTCGCCCGATCCGCGGCGAGTCAGGATCTCGTGATGCACCCGACGGTGCTCGCGACGTGTGACGACCTCCTCGGCCACGTCACCAGCTACCAGCTCCATCTCACCCAGATCATCGACATCGGGCCGGGGGCGGCCGAGCAGCAGATCCATCGCGATCAATGGGCGTTCGACTTCTTCCCCTTCCCGTCCGGCTACGAGGTGCAGTGCAACACCATCTGGGCCGGCGATGACTTCACGGAGGCGAACGGCGCAACCCGCATCGTCGTCGGCAGCAATCGCCGTGAGGACGGGCTGCAGTTCGCGATCGAGGACTCCGTTCCGGCGGAGATGACACGGGGTTCGGTGCTCTTCTACAGCGGCTCCGTGTACCACGGGGGTGGGCCCAACACGACAGATGCCCACCGTCGCGCGATCAACATCACCTACAACGTGAGCTTCCTTCGTCAGGAGGAGAACCAGTACCTGTCGGTTCCCCAGCATGTCGCAGCGACGTTCCCGGAGAAGCTCCAACGGCTGATGGGCTACCGGATGGGCGCCTACGCGCTCGGCTACATCGACG
>BQJV01000121.1 GCA_021604885.1 Acidimicrobiales bacterium | reverse complement strand
CCACCGTCTCCCAGCTCGCCTCGATGGTCTTCCCGCTCGGCGCCGACAGCGTGACCGGCACGCTCACGACCGTCGGTCCGCTGTCGCCTTCCGTCACCAACACGATGCCGGGCGTCAGAATCGGCGCAGCGTCGTCGTCGTCGATCCGGAAGGTTCCGCTGCCGGCGGCGCCGGCCGCGAGTACCGCGTTGGTCGGGTTGGAGAGCACCACCGTCCCGAACTCGTGGTCCGGGTCGCCTTCGTCGAGGACGTCGCCGTGCACCTCGACGTCGACCGAGGCGGTCGTGTCGCCGGGGGCGAAGGTGACCGTGCCGGAGGCCGCGGTGTAGTCGAGACCGGCGGTGGCGTCACCGGGGCCCGAACCGACGCTCCAGTCCACGGTGACCGGCAGGAGAGGTACGACGTCGAGCGTGACGTCGACCGACACCGTCTGGCTCCCTGTGTCGCCCTCGAGGATGGTCGATGTGCCGCCGGAAACCACCGGAACCGCATGGACCGTGACCGCCACGGTTGCGAGGTCGCACAGCAGCGTCAGGTTGCAGATCTCGTAGGTGAACGTGGCCGTGCCCACGAACCCGGGGTCGGGGGTGAACGTCAACTCGCCGTCTCCGGGGCCGTCGGTCACGACGCCGTCGGCGGGCCCGGTCACCACGTGGATGTCGGCCGACTCCGCCGGTCCGTACGGGTCGCTGTCGTTCGCGGCGACCGGAATCGTCACCGGCTGGTCGGCCACCGTCGCTGCCGCGTCGTCGACGGCAGTCGGCGCCGCGCTGCAGACCGGGAGGCTCGATCGGCGGACGAAGATGTCCGTGACGCCGTTGGTGTCACCGTTGACCAGGTTGCTCGCCGCGGACGTGAAGGTGACGGTGCACCCGTCGTCGCTCAGGGCGGGTTCGGTCGACGCCCCGTTGGCGTTGCCGCCGCCGACCGAAGTGGAGATCCGCTCGATGGCGCCGGTCGTCCAGTCCTTGAGGAAGACGTCTGTCGTGCCGTTGGTGTCGCCGTTGACCAGGTTGGTGGCGTTCGAGGCGAAGGCGACCATGCGGCCGTCATCGGAGATGGCCGGATCGAAGCTTCGGCCGTTCGCCTGGGATCCGCCGGCGCTGACCGACATCCGGTTCATGACGCCGCCGTCGTAGCGCATCCGGAACACGTCGTCGACGTTGTTGGTGTCGGAAATGAACGACGAGCGGTTGCTCGTGAACACGACCCACGATCCGTTGCCCGAGATCATCGGGTCGTCCACGGCTCCCCAGTCGCTGATGCAGGTCGTGGGGCTGGAGGTGCCACCCCAGGTGGTCGAGGTGCCGTTCGCCACGAAGATTTCGGACCGGCCGATGCAGGTCCCACTGTTCGTGGTCTGGTGTGTCTGCGCCTCGTAGGCGACGCGCCCGTTGTTGTCCGAAGGCGAGGGCGTCATCATGCCGTGGATCTGCGTCGGACTGCCGCAGGTGCGCTGCAGCGTCTGGTCGACGTTGCCGTCGTAGCTGGCCACGGCGCGCTGGATGGCGTTGCCGCCACCGACGACGCAGTTGGTCGTGTTGTAGTTCCCGAACGCGCCGACCTGGAACACGATGCGCGCCCCGTTGCCGGAGATCTCCGGCGCCCGCATCGAGTTGCTGAAGTTCAGCGAGCCGTCGTTGCCGCCGGCCTCGCAATAGGTCCCGCAACTCGTGCGGCGTTCCTCGATCAGGATCTGGCGACCGTTGCTCCGGTACATGAAGCGCACCCGGCCGATCCCGGTCTGCCAGATGCCGTCGAGGTAGGCGATGCGATTGCCGCTGTCCTCGATGGAGCCGTTGGTGCAGCCGGCCTGGCATGCCCCGGGCGCCCGGCTCACCCGCTGGGTGACGCCGGTCGACAGGTCGTGGACGAACACGTCCAGCACACTGTTGGGATCCGACGCGAGGTTCGAGGCTGCGGAGGTGAAGACGATCGCCGACCCGTCACCGTCGATGGCGGGGTCGGTGCTCGCGCCGTTGCCCTGAGCCCCGGACGAACTGACGCTGACGCGAATGGTCGTCGGCCCGGCGAGGGCGGACGCCGGTCGGGCGTTGATCGGCGCGATCGCGACGAGTGTCCCGAGGAGCGCCAGTACCAGCGCGATGCGAAGCGGACGGAGAGACATGATGTTTCCCTTTCAGGTGTTTGGTTCACCTGATGGGATGCACCGTCCGGCGTCGATGTTCCATAGAAAACGCGAAACGGCCCCCGCTGAGCAGGGGCCGTACGCAGCGCGCCCGGAGAGATTCGAACTCCCGACCTTCTGATCCGTAGTCAGATGCTCTATCCAGCTGAGCTACGGGCGCAACGGGGAGCCAGTGTACGCCTGCTGTGCGCAGGCGCCACCGGTTCCCCTCAGCGGAGACGGTGGGATTTGAACCCACGAACGCCTTGCGACGTTACTTCCTTAGCAGGGAAGCGCCTTCAACCTGGCTCGGCCACGTCTCCTGACAGCGCGTGAGGTTATCCCGCGGCGCCGTGGTCGCGTCATGCGTATCCCAGTTTGGCGACGCGGCGGCTAGTCCTCGGTGACGTCGTAGATCGCGACGCTTTCGCCCTCCGTCCGAAATCCGGCCGAGATCTCCTGCGCCGCGACGACACTGCGGAACCATCCGGTCGCCGGGTCGTACTGCGCGGTGGTCGTGTTCGTGATCTGGAAGTCGTCGAACTCGGCGAGGTCCTCGTCCGTCGGTGGTTCGCCGGTCAGCGTGGTCAAGGTCTCGATCATCGCGTCGCGGAATCCGTCCGGGTCGATCTCGGTCAGGAGGGAGACGGGGACGCAGCCGTCCTCATCGCGCTCCTCGCCCATCGTGAGGGTGGTGATCGCCGGGATGAGTGGCCCGCCAAGCATGTTCGGCAGGAGATCGTCGAAGGTCCGTGGTTCGCCGGGAAGGAAGAAGAAGAACCCGAGGAAGGTGTGGACAATCTGCACGTCCTCTGTGAGCGCCTGGTTGATGAACTCGGGGGAGGTGAACACCTCACGGAGTTCGTCCGTTCGTTCCTCGCCGCCGAGCAATGGGATCAGGACATCGAGGGTGTCAGAGAAGAGGTCGGTCAACTCGTCCGCGTTGGTCACTGCGGCGATCTCACCGAAGTTGTTGACCTCGTAGCGGATGGGTGTCTCCTCCACCCGGACCATCAGATCCGAGAGTTCCGGCAACATGTCGGCGAATTCGTTGGGGTGTATCGGGAGTCCCGCGAGGAGCGTCTCGCCGTTGCGCCACTCCATGGCCCGGTTGCCGTTGCTCGTCAACGCCCCCACCTGCAGCGTTGCCGTACGGATCCCCTCGAACGTTTGACCCAGTGAGGTGTCGCTGGTGACGATGTCGAACTGGCGGATCGTGTCGGCTGCGAAGTCGGGCTCCAGCCGATCGCCTTCGAGGAGGTTGCCGGTGCCGCAGTCGATCGGCGCACGCCGCCCGGTCGGACCGGGCAGCGTGGTCGTGGTGGTCGTGGTGGTCGTGGTGGTCGTTGTGGTCGAGGTCGTTGTCGTCGAGGTCGTTGTGGTCGAGGTCGTTGTCGTCGTGGTCGGCGCGGTCGACTCGCTGCCGCCGCAGGCGCCGGCCGCGAGTGTCAGCGCGAGCGCGAGGGCGGCCGGGGCGAATCGGTGGCGCACGCGACGGAACCTAGAGGCGGTCGACGGCGCGGGTGAACGACTCGGTCACCCGGTCGAGATCGGCCTGGGCGAGGCTCGTGTAGAAGGGCAGGCGCAGCAGCCGCCGGCTCACGTCGTCCGTCACGGGGCAGGCGAGCTCACGTGCGGCGACGGCTACGCCTCCTGGTGCGCTGTGCAACGGCACGTAGTGGAACGTGGCGTAGATGCCGTCGTCGTTCATCGACTTCAGCACCTGGTTGCGGGCTTCCGCGTCGGGGAGCAGCACGTAGAACATGTGGTACGACTGCTCGCAGTGCTCGGGGATGACCGGCAGCCGAATGCCGTGGCTGTCGACGAGCGGGCTGAGCGCATCGCGATAGTGCTCGAAGACATGGCGCCGCTTCGCCAGGATCGACTCCTTCTCCTTCAGCTGCCCATAGAGGTAGGCGGCGAGCACGTCCGCCATGCCGAACGAGGAGCCGAGGTCCTGCCAGGAGTACTTGTCCACCTGACCGTGGAGGAACGCGCGACGGTTCGTGCCCTTGTCGTAGATCACGTGGGCACGATCGGCGTCGGCCTGGTTGTTGACGACGAAGGCACCGCCCTCGCCACAGATGAAGTTCTTGGTCTCGTGGAAGCTGATCGCCGAGAAGCGCCCGAACGACCCGAGCGGCTCGCCCTTGTAGGACGCGAAGAGGCCCTGCGCGTTGTCCTCCACCAACTCGGCGCGCGGCCACTCGTCGAGCACGGCGCGGATCTCGTCGATCTGACCGCCGATGCCGGCGTAGTGGATCGGGATGACCGCGCGGACCGTGTCGTCCATGATCTCGGCGAGCCGGCCGGCGTCGATGCCGAGCGTCTCCGACTCGATGTCACAGAACAGCACGCGGGCTCCCTGGCGGACGAACGAGAGCGCGGTGGTGACGAAGCCGAAGGACGGCACGACGACCGTGTCGCCAGGTTCGAGGTCGAGCAGGATCGCGGCCATCTCGAGGGCTGCGGTGCACGACGTGGTGAGCAGCACGTCGGCGGCACCGGTCGCCTCCTTCAGCTCGTCCACGGCGAGTTGGCTGAAGGGGCCCGAGGCCGAGGTGTGGCCGTGCTCGACCGCCGTCTGGATGTATTCGATCTCGCGGCCCTCGATGCTCGGACGGTTGAACGGGATCAGGTTGTCGGGGAGCATCGGCTCAGGCATAGGAGCTTCCTTCCCGCCACCAGTGGTACGACCCGCGCGAGCGGGTGAGCATGTAGCCGTGCTTCTCCAGCGCCCGCGACGGCGGGATGTTGCGGACCGCCATCCACCCGGCGGTGGTCTTCGTCTCGGACGCGTTCACCCAATCGAGGAAGTAGTGGATCAGCGCGTGGGCCGCGCCGCTGCCGGGCTTCGTCGCCGTCACCGACTCGTAGCCGGGCAGGCCGAACTCACCGGGTGACGACTGTGTCGAGAAGCCAGTGATGCCGATGTCGTCCTCGGTGATCGTGATCAGCCGGTGGTCGTCGCGCAGGCCGCGCTTGACCTCCGCGATCCACATGCGGGTGCTCGCTTCGAGGCCGAACCTCGGATCGGCGGCGAACCGGCTCCACGGGGCGATGATCGGGATGACCGTCTCGACGATGGTGGCGAGGTCGTCTTCGGTGGCGGCGCGGGCGACTGCCGAGGTGGGAACCCGAGTGATGGGGATCGCGGGCCGGTCCAGCATTGTCGACAGATCGCTGAGCAGGAAGTCGTGCGACTGGATGCGGATGCCGACGTTGGTGACATCGTCGCTGGTGACGAGGGACCCGTAGACACAGTCGAAACCGCGGTCGTACGCCTCGGTCTCGATGGCGGTGAGGTCTGCGTCGGTGGCCCCGTCGAGCTCGACGCGCCCGATCGAGAGGTCGAAGAACTCGCTGTCCCAGGGGAGGGCTTCGATGCGTTCGGACATCCGACCATTGGTACCACCGGCAACCGGGGGTGGGAAGGGTCGGGCTAGCGTTCGGGCGTGGATTCGGTCGCCTCCTCCGTGTCGGTGAGCATCGTGGTCGTCGTCTACGACATGGCCCGCGAGCTGCCGCGGACCCTGGCGACGCTCGCCGCCGAGTACCAGACGACCTCGCTCGCCTACGAGGTGATCGTGGTCGACAACGGGTCGCCCGAGCCGGTGGACGCGCGGCTGCTCGATGCCGTGCCGAACGGACGCCTCCTGCGTCTGGATCCGGCACCACCGTCGCCGGCGCGCGCCGCCAACGTCGGGATCGAGGCAGCCCGGGGCGAGATCGTCGGTGTGCTCATCGACGGCGCCCGGATGGTCACCCCCGGTCTCGTCGATGCCGCGGCGACCGAGGTCGCGGCTGGTGATCGTGTCGTGGCCGTGACCCTCGCGTTCCATCTCGGCGATGAGCCGCAGATGACGGCGGCGGCCAAGGGCTACGACCAGGAGGTCGAGGACGGGCTGCTGGCCTCGGTGGACTGGCGGTCCGACGGCTATGAACTCTTTCGGATCGCCACGTTCGCCGGCTCGTCGGCGCGCGGCTGGTTCGGGCCGATGGGGGAGAGCAACGCGCTCTTCATGCACCGGGACCTGTGGGACGAACTCGGCGGCTTCGGCGAAGTGTTCGATCGGCCGGGTGGCGGGCTCGTCAACCACGATCTGTACCGGCGGGCCCTCGAGGCACCCGACACCGACCTCGTGATGCTCCTCGGCGAGGGGTCGTTCCATCAGTTCCACGGCGGCGCGGCCACGAGCGGTGCCGCGGCACGCGACGAGCTGTGGGAGGAGTACGCGGCACTTCGCGGGCGCGCCTACGAGCCGCCGCGGCGTGAACCGCGTTACGCGGGGGAGGTTCCCGAGGTGGCCGGCCGGCATCTCGAGGTGTCGCAGGCATGGCGCGAACGGAATCCCGACTGCTTCGCGGCGGACGACATCTGACGGTCTGCCGGCGGCCCCGCCGCGCTGGGTGGGGGCCGTGTGACCCAATGTGGTGATCTCCCCTTTCGACACGGGGCAAGACGCGCCACACTGGTTGACCGATGAGTAACGCCTTCTCCCCGGTGGCCATCACCGGCATGCACCGCTCGGGCACGTCGATGATCACCCGCGGGCTCCATCAATCGGGCCTGCACCTGATCGGCGGCGAGGCCGACGCGCTCCTCGAAGCTGCAGACGACAATCCCGAGGGCTTCTGGGAGAACAAGGCCATCGTCGCCTGCAACGACGATCTGCTCGAAGCGACCGGCGGTGCGTGGGACAACCCGCCGACGCTGCTCCCGAGCGCGGTCGACGACCCCCGGGTGGGTGAAGTCGTCGAGCCGGCGACCGCGGCGCTCGCCGGCCTCGCGGAGAACGACCGGTGGGGGTTCAAGGATCCTCGTCTGTGCCTCACGGCGTCGTTCTGGCTCGACCTCCAGCCCGACCTCCGATTTGTGATCTGCGTGCGCAATCCGCTCGAGGTCGCCCTGTCGCTGAAGCGGCGCAACCAGAACTCCTACTCACTCGGCCTCTCCCTGTGGGAGCGCTACTACGCGTCGGTGCTCGAACTCGTTCCGGCCGAACGGCGCATCGTCACGCACTACGACGCGTACTTCCTCGATCCCGTCGGCGAACTCGCCCGCGTCTGCGACTTCGTCGGCCTCGAACCCGCGGAGTTGGAGGTGCGATCCGATCTCCGCCATCACGACGTCGGCGTCAGCCTCGACGAGGCGGGTGCGTCGCCCGGTCTTCGTGAGCTGTACGCCGAGTTGTGCGACGAAGCCGGCGTCGCCGCGCCGCGCCCGGTCGCCGCGGACGAGGGTCGAGTGCGCCGCCTCATCCTCGACGGCACCGTCTCCGCCCGCCACGCCGAACAACGTCAGCTCGCCATCACCCGGCTCGAGGAGCGGCTCGCGGAATCGACCGCGAAGCTCACCGATCTCCGCACCGAGTTGGCCGAGGTCCGCCAGGAGTCCGAGGGCCGGCGACGAGACCTCGCGAATCGAACCCGGGACGTCGACAAGCGCGATCGCGAGCTCGTCGTGCTCCGCGACGAGTTGGCGAACCTGCGCAACTCCGTGGCGAACCGGCTCGAGACCCTCGTGACCGGCCAAGCCGAGCTGACGGATCAGAGTCGCCAGCTGCGCGATCTCACCGACACGGTCGCCGACCTCGCTCATCGAGCGGTCGAGTCGAGTGAGCGGATCGACGGTCGCACGAAGGCCGCGACGGAGCGCATCGCCCACATGGACGACATCCTCGCGGCCGTTCACGTGAAGCTCCGCAGCGTCGAGGACGAGGTGCGTGGCCGGCGGCGGCTCACCCGTCGACTCCGCGGGTTCGTCGGTCGCATCGTGCGTCCCGGTCGCCGTCTCGCGGGAACGTCCGCGGAGAAGGGTGTTCCGGCCGCGAAGAAGGTGGCGCGCGCCTCAGCCCGTCGCCTCCCGACTCCCGTCAAGCACAACGTGCAGCGGGTGCGCCGCGCCGTGGCCGACGGACAGGCCGGCAACCGGTTGCGCGAGCGCGGCACCCGCGCGGTCGACAAGCTGCCGACGCCTGCTCAGCGTGCGGCGCGATCGGGGGTCGCGGCCGCCAACCGAGCCGGCGTCGTGCCGAAGACGAAGCGCGTGGCCAGGGCGATCGCCCGCCGCCTACCGACACCGGCACGCGACGCGCTCGATCGCGTCGGCACGGCGCCGAGCGCTTCCGGCCCTCGCGCGGCACGCCCGGCCAAGAAGGCCGCCCCCGCCCCTCGCCCGCAGGCGACGACCGGCGGGCGAGCGGAGCAGGTCCCCAAGGGACCGGCATCGTTCAAGT
>BQJV01000120.1 GCA_021604885.1 Acidimicrobiales bacterium | reverse complement strand
CCAGCATCGACGACGACGATGCGACGCCGGTCGTCGACTTCCGGCGAATCTCCCACGCCAACCGCCTGATCCGCTACGACGCGGTCGGACACGGCCGTTCCGCCGGGGTCTCGGATCCGACCGATCACACCTGGGAGTCCCGCGGCGACGACCTCGTACAGCTCTGCGAGCGGGTCGGACTTCCATCGGCCACCCTCGGCGGCTTCTCCACCGGTGCCGCCACCGCACTCTGGGCCGCCCACCTCGCACCCGAGCGGGTGGATCGCCTCGTTCTCGTCGGCCTCCCCAACGGCTGGGTCTGGCGGGCGCCGGCCGCCGGACTCCTCGGACTGCTCGGCGTCAGCGCCGTGACGGGCCTCACCGAACCCCTGCGGGCAGCCGGACGCTTCATCCCGCTCCCCCAGTACCGCTCCGGCACCCTGGCCGCGTACCACGCCGCCCACTTCCGTCGCCTCGTGAACACCCCGCGTCAGCGCTACGTCGCAGCGCTCGTCGGATCGGCTCGGAGCAATCTTCCGGATCCAGCCGATCTCGCCCGTCTCGACATCCCCACCCTGATCCTCGCGTCTCCGGGCGACCCGATTCGGCCCGTCCACACCGCACGCCGGGTCGCCGAAGCGCTGCCGAACGCCGAACTCGTGGTGGCGAAGACCGACGACGACGTGGCACGGTGGACCGACCTGATAACGGCGTTCACCGGTTAGCCGCCGCAGACGACGATCGAGACAACCGAAACGGCGAGGAGCCGACATGGGACTCACACAGCTCTCCGGAATCGATGCAAGCTACTTGTATCTCGAGACCGGTCGCAGCTTCGGTCATGTCAGCAGCATCCTGCTCTTCGATCGGCCCGACGATCCGACGTACAACGCCTATGAGGAGTACCGGGCCCGGATGGAGCGGGCGGTGGTGGACTTCGTGCCGCTGCGCCGCCGTCTCGTGGAGGTGCCGTTCGGCATCGACCACCCCTACTGGGCCGAGGATCCCGACTTCGATCTCGACTTCCACATCCGCCATGTCGCCGTGCCCGCCCCCGGCGGCGCAGCCGAGCTGAACGCCCTGATCTCCCGCCTGATCGGTCGGCCCCTCGACCGCGGCAAGCCGTTGTGGGAGGCCTATGTCATCGAGGGCCTCGAGAACGACCGCTTCGCCCTGTTCACGAAGATGCACCACGCCACGATCGACGGCGCCGCCGGCGCGATGCTCACCCACCAGATGTTCACCGAGGGCGAGCTGCTCGACCTCCGCGAAGACGCGCCGCCGATGCCCAAGGGTGACCGCATCCCGCCGCCCAACGAGGTCCTCGGTCGAGCGATGATCGATCTCGCCCGCCGCCCCGCCCGCATGATCCGCTGGCAGCGCAAGTTCATCCAGAGCGCGATCCAGGCGGGACGTTCGGAGGACCGCGGCAAGCTCACCTCCGCGTTGCAGGGCGTCCCCCGCACGCCGTTCAACCATGCGATCACCGCCAACCGACGCTTCACGTGGCGGTCGATCCCGCTCGACGACATCAAGGCGATCAAGACCGCGCTCGGCTGCACGGTGAACGACGTGGTGATGGCGATGTGCGCCGGTGCGCTGCGTCGCTACCTCCTCGAACACGACGCCCTGCCGGAGGATCCGCTCGTCGCCATGGTGCCGGTCTCGATCCGCACCGGCGAAGAGGAGGATCCGTGGACCAACCGCGTGTCCAGCATCTTCGCCGCGATCCCGACCAACGAGGCCGACGCGGCCGCTCGCATCACCGCCGTCGGCACCACGATGGCCGACGGCAAGAAGCGCCACGACCTCCTGCCGGCCGACCTGCTCGTCGACATCGCGTCACTCGCACCCGGTCGCCTCGCGATGCAGGCCGCGCGGCTCGCCACGAACCCCCGGGTCGCGGAGAGTGCGCCCCAGCCGGCCAATGTCGTGATCTCCAATGTGCCGGGGCCGCGTGAGCCGCTCACGATGGGCGGCGCCGTCGTCCGTCACTATGTGCCCGTGTCGACCATCGTCGACGGGCAGGGGCTGAACATCACGGTCCAGAGCTACTGCGACACGCTCGACCTCGGCCTCGTCGCCTGTCGTGAACTCGTGCCGGATCTCGAGCATCTGATCGACCTCCACCTCGAGGAGCTCGACGTACTGCGCACGCTCGCCGGTATCGGGGCGGTCGACACCGACGCGTGAGCGCTCGACGAGACGAACTCCTCGACCGACTGATCGCCGCCGGCGACCCCGAGCGGGCGCCCGGCCAGCAGGCGTACATGAAATCGGACCTGCCGTTCCACGGCGTCCGGGCACCGGAGGTGCGCAGGATCGCCAAGGCGATCGCTCGGGAGTTCCCCTTCGAAAATCGCGACGACTGGACCGGGGGCGTCCTCGAGATCTGGCGTGGCGCGACCCATCGCGAGCAGCGCTACGCCGCAACCGACATCGCGATCCACAAGCCCTACCAGCAGTGGCTCGACGCCGACGCGCTTCCGGTGGTCGAGGAGATGATCGTCACCGGCGCGTGGTGGGACCATGTCGACGCCCTCGCAGCGAACCACATCGGCCTCATGCTCCGGCAGGCTCCCGAGGTCATCCGGCCCGTGGTGTGGGACTGGGCGACGGACGATGACATGTGGCGGCGACGAACGTCGATCATCTGCCAGCTGAAGCACGGGGAGGAAACGGACCTCGACCTGTTGACGCACGCGATCGAATCGTCCATGGACTCGACGGAGTTCTTCCTGCGCAAAGCGATCGGATGGGCACTCCGCCAGCACGCCAAGGTCGACCCGGTGTGGGTCGTGGGCTACGTCGATCGTTGGACCGAGGATCTCTCCGGGTTGTCGAGACGCGAGGCGCTCAACAACGTCGGATGATCTCTGCGCCCGATGTCACTCGGGGAAGTGACAGGCGACCGGGTGGCCCGCGCCGCGATCGATCAGCGCGGGCACCTCGTGGATGCACTGCTCCTGCGCCTTCCAGCACCGGGTGCGGAAGCGACAACCCGAGGGCGGGTCGGCCGGTGAGGGAACGTCGCCCTCGAGCACGATGCGCTGACGCACCCGCTCGGTGACCGGGTTGGGCTCGGGCACGGCCGAGAGCAGCGCCTTGGTGTACGGGTGCGACGCATGGTCGAAGATCTCGTCGCGGGTGCCGGTCTCCACGATCTTGCCGAGGTACATGACCGACACCAGATCCGAGATGTTGCGCACGATCGCCAGGTCGTGAGCGATGAACAGATAGCCGACGCCGCTCTCGTCCTGGATGTCACGGAGGAGGTTGACGACCTGGGCCTGGATGCTCACGTCGAGTGCCGACACGGGCTCGTCCGCGATGATCAGCCTCGGCTCGAGCGCGAGCGCCCGGGCGATCCCGACCCGCTGACGCTGGCCGCCGGAGAACTGATGGGGGTAGCGGTTGGCATGCTCGGGGCTGAGGCCGACCCGGCGCAGGAGATCGGCGACACGCGCTTCGCGTTCGTCACCCGAACTGACGCCGTGGATGACGAGCGGTTCTTCGATGATCGTCTGCACGGTCATCCGGGGATTCAGCGAGGCGAACGGGTCCTGGAACACGATCTGGATGTTGCGGCGAGCATCGCGTAGCGCCGTGCGATCCATCCCGAACAGATCCGCGCCCTCGAACATCGCCGCCCCCGCGGTCGGCTTCTCCAGACGGAGCACGGTGCGGGCGACGGTGGACTTTCCGCATCCCGACTCCCCGACGAGCCCGTGGGTCTTCCCGGCCGGCACGTCGAAGTCGATGCCCGACACGGCCTGCACCGGCGGCAGGGGCCGGCCCGGGAGCCCGCCACGCTGGGGGAACTCCTTCACGAGCCCGCGCACCGACAAGAGGGCGTCGGAGGACGGGGCGTACGGTGCGCCGGACGGCGGCGGCAGAGCCGACTCGGTCGACGTCATCAGAACTCCCCCGTCCGATGGCACGCGGCGCCACCCGGCCGGTCCGTGAGCTCCACGAACGCCGGGCGCTCCTGGTGGCAACGGTCGACGGCGTGGGGGCAGCGAGGGTGGAAGGCGCAGCCGTTCGGCATGTTGATCGCGCTGGGCGGCGAGCCGGGGATCGACTCGAGCCGGAAGCGCTCGCCGAGCAGGCGGGGCACCGAGTTCATCAGGCCCTGGGCGTAGGGGTGCGCCGGGGCGGCGTAGAACGGGTCGGCCGGGCCGGTCTCGACGGTACGCCCGGCGTACATCACGACCACCCGGTCGGCGACCGACGCGACGACGCCGAGGTCATGGGTGATCAGCACCAATCCCATGCCGGTGTCGCGCTGAATCTCCTGCAGGAGCTCCATGATCTGCGCCTGCACCGTCACGTCGAGCGCCGTGGTGGGCTCGTCGGCGATCAGCACTTTCGGATCGAGTGCGAGGGCCATCGCGATCATCGCCCGCTGGCGCATGCCGCCCGAGAACTCGTGGGGGTACTGGCGCGCCCGGGCCGCTGCGTTGGGGATACCGACCCGCTCCATCAGCTCGACCGCGCGGCGATTGGCGTCGGACCGACTGGCCCCGCGGTGGATACGGAACATCTCGGCGATCTGCCAGCCGACGCGGTACACCGGGTTGAGCGCGCTGAGCGGGTCCTGGAAGATCATCGCGATCTCGGACCCACGGATCTGGCGCAACTTCGCGGCCGAGGCGTCGACGAGCTCCTCGCCCCGATAGCGGATGCTCCCCTTCACCACGCGACCCGGCGGCTTCGGGATCAGCCCCATCAGGGTCTGCACCGAGACGGACTTGCCGGAGCCCGACTCCCCGAGGATCGCGAGCGTCTCGCCGGCGGCCAGCGACCATGTCATGTCGGACACGGCCTGGACGACGCCGTCCTCGGTGTCGAAGACGACCGTCAGGTCGTCGACCTCCAGAAGGGTCTCCCCGTTCCGGATGCTGGGTTCGAACGCAACGGTGGTGTCGGTCATCAGCGGAACCTCGGGTCGAACGCCTCGCGCAGCTGCTCGCCCATGAGGACGAAGGCCAGGCTGGCGGCGATGAGGTAGCCGGTCGGGAACCAGAGGAGGTGGCCGGATCGCTCGATCTTGTTGGACGCCTCCTGCAACATGATTCCCCAGGAGATCGAGTCGATCGGCAGCCCGATGCCGAGGTACGACAGGGTCGCCTCGACCGAGATGACGGCGCCCATCGAGATGGTCGCGTAGACGAGCGTGGGCGCCACGGCGTTCGGCAGGATGTGGCGGGTCAGGATACGGAAGTCGGAGGCACCGAGGGCGCGGGCAGCCTGCACGTACTCCAACTGTTTCACCTGGAGCACCGTCGACCGGTAGAGACGAACGACCGCGGGCCAGCCCAGTGATCCGATCGCGACCGTCACGTGCCAGGTCTGGCGTCCGTCAGAGGTGGTGAGGGCCGACAGGACGATGATGGCGCCGACCAGATAGGGCAGGGCGAAGAAGCCATCCGCAGTGCGGGAGATGATCGAGTCGAGAAACCCGCCGTAGTAGCCGGCGAGCCCACCGAGCAGGATCCCGAGGCCGACGGTGATGAGCGTGGCGAAGAGCGCGACCGTGAGCGACACGCGAGCGCCGTAGGTGACCTGCGCGTAGTAGTCGCAGCCCTGGACGTCCGTGCCGTACCAGTGCTCGGAGAATGACGGCCCGAGCCGGGTGTCGGTCAGCTTGCAGTGCAGACCGCTTGGGTCGTCCGGTGACGGCGACGGCCAGACGTACAACTGCGGGAAGACCGCCATCGTCACGAAGATGACGATCAGGGTCAGGCTGACCCAGAAGAGCCACTTGCGGCGCAGGATCCGCCACGCGTCGCCCCAGAACGTGCGCGGGTCGCCGACGTCCTCGGCGCTCGATGCGGCGAGGGCGATCCCGGGCCTCGAACTCGGATCGAACGCATCAGTCATAGCGGATCCTCGGGTCGAGCCAGGCGTAGAGCATGTCGACGACCAGGTTGACGATCAGGTACGCCATCACGAGGAACACCGAGATGCCCGTGATGATGGTGTTGTCCCGGTTCTGGATCGCTCGCGTGATCTGGAAGCCGATGCCGGGAATGTTGAAGATCTGCTCGGTGACGATGGCGCCGCCGAGGAGTGCCCCGAGATCGATGGCGAGCACGGTGACGACCGGGATGAGGGCGTTGCGCAGCGCGTGGACCCGGAAGGTGCGCGACTCGCTCAGGCCCTTGGCTCGCGCGGTGCGCAGATAGTCCTCACGGCCGACCTCCAACAGCGTCGTGCGCATGAGTCGCGCGGTGACGGCGGTGCTGGTGACGGCGAGCACGACCGCGGGGAGGACGAATGATTTCAGGCTCTGGTCGTAGCTGATCGGGAGCCAGCCGAGCTGCAGCCCGATCGTGGTCTGCGCGACGAGACCGAGCACGAAGACCGGGATCGCCAACGCGACGAGCGTGACGACGAGGGACATGTTGTCGAAGAAGCGGTCCTTGGTACGCGCCATCGCGATACCGAGGGGAATGGCGATGACCGCCTGGAGGGCGATCGCCATGCCGGCGAGGGTGGCCGAGCGGGGAAGGGCCTCGCGGAAGAGATCGTTGATCGGGCGCTGCGATGCCACCGACTCACCGAGGTCGAAGGTGAGGACGTCGCCCATGTAGAGGAAGTACTGCTTCCAGAGGGGCTCGTTGAAGTGGTACCGGGCCTCGTACGCGGCACGGAGGTTCTCCGGGACGCGACGCTCACCGAACTGCGCCTGGATCGGATCACCGGGGATCAGCCGGATCACGATGAAGATCAGCGCGGTGGTGATGAAGAAGACCGGGATGAGTTGGATCACCCGGCGAATGAAGTAGCGGAACATGGTGAAAACGTGGCGGCAGCCGGGGCGGATGATCCACCCCGGCTGCCATCACATCACATGGAGCCTCAGCTCGCGACAGTCACCTGCTCGAGGAGCGTGAAGCCGAACACGGAGTACACCACGTCGGAGACGTTGTCGGTGTAGACCCGCTGACCGCGACCGAAGTAGATCGGCGCGACCGGCATGTCCTCACAGAGGACCTCCTGCGCGGTGGCGAGAGCCGGGAAGCCCTCCTCCTCCGTGGTGGCGTTGTTGAACTCCACCATGGCGGCGTCGAATGCTTCGCTGGCGTAGCCGGAGAAGTTGTCGCCGGACTCGCTGCCGTACAGCGGGCCGAGGAAGTTGGAGGCCGACGGGGCGTCCCAGCCCCAGCCGAGACGGTACGGACCGTCGACGCCCTCTTCGCTCTGGAGCTGATCCAGGTACGGCGAGAACTCCTGAGCCACGAACGTCGCGTCGATCCCGAGAATCTGCAGCCAGCCGTTTGCCACGGCCTGGGTCCAGTCCTCGTGACCGCCACCACTGTTGAAGTAGATGGTCACGGCGTTGCCCTCGATGCCACCGGCACCGTCGAAGAGCTCCTTGGCGAGCTCCGGGTCGTAGGTGGAGTTGGCGCACTCACCGACGGCACCCGGGGCCAGCGGCGGCACGAAGCCGTTCGCCGGGGCACGGGTGTTGTCGAAGATCACTTCCATGATCGTCGGACGATCGATCGCCAGCGACAGCGCACGACGGATGTCGACATTGTCGAACCCGGGCTTGTCGTTCGGGAAACCGAGGTAGGTGAAGGAGCCCACCTCGACGTCGATGTAGCGACCGTCGAAGTCCGCTTCGGCCGTCGGGATGTTCTCCGGCGGCACGTCGGAGATGTCGACGTTGCCCGCCTGGGCCTCGAGGTACATCGTCTCGATCGAGTCGTAGATCTGGAACGCGACGCCACAGGGCTTGCCCGGGGTGCCGTAGTAGTTCTCGTTCTGGGTCAGGTTGATCCCGACGTCGTGCTGCCACGAGCCGTCCATCACGTAGGGACCGTTGCCGACCGGAGCGTCGGAGTAACCGTCACCGCCAGCCTCGACCGCAGCTGCGTTCAGCGGCGAGAACACCGGGTGCGCAACGATCTTCGGGATGATCGGGTTCGGCGCGTCCAGCGCGATCACGAGCGTGGTGTCGTCCGGAGCGGAGAGACCGGAGATCTCGGTCGCTTCGCCGGCCTCGACCGTGTCCCAGCCGGTGACCTTGGCCACGTACGAGCCGTGGTACGAGACGTCGGAGACGTTGTCCGGGTTGGCCACGCGGTTGAAGGCGTCGATGAACGACTGGGCGGTCACCGGGGTGCCGTCGTGGAAGGTGACGTCGTCACGCAGGTTGAAGGTCCACTCCGTCTTGTCGTCATTGGACGACCAGTCGGTGGCCACAGCCGGAACCGGGGAAAGGTCCTCGCCGTAGTCGGTCAGACCGTCGAACAGGAGACGAGCGACTTCGAAGCCCTCGGAGTCCTGGGTGTTGAACGAGTCGATCCAGCTGGGCTCGACGATGCCGTAACGAACGGTGCCGTTGCAGGTCGGATCGCCGGTCTCGGTGCCGTCGGCGT
>BQJV01000119.1 GCA_021604885.1 Acidimicrobiales bacterium | reverse complement strand
GTGTGTCGCCGGGGTTGAAGGTCACCGTGGCGCTGGTGGCGATGAAGTCTTCGCCGGGGTGTGCGACGAGGGGGTTGGCTACGTTGTCGCCGGTGAAGCAGGTGGCGGTGACGGGTTCGGTTGCGGTGATCGGGTCGCCGTTGTGGTCCTCGAGATAGATGACGGCGTTGGCGGTCGGGTTGACGCCGGTGCCCTCGGCGATGACGGTGCCGTAGGGACGGATCCGGAAGTTGTCCGGATCACAGACGTCGCCGATGCCGTCTGTGTCGTGATCGGCCTGATCCGCGTTGACATGCTCCGGACAGTTGTCCAATACATCGATGACGGGATCGCCGTCCACGTTCGAGCTTGAGCCGGGCATCGCGGCGCCGAAGCGGTCGCCGGGTTCGGTGGTGCCGAGTCCGGCCACGGTCTGATCGAAGTTGTCTGTTCCGGAGTTGGCGCCGTCGGGGCCGATGAGGCTGTAGGTGGCGTGGCCGTGGAGGGCGGTGACGTATCCGGAGTTGTCGTTTTCGCCGGGTGAGCCGACCGCGAGGTCGTCGATGCCGTCGCCGTTGAAGTCGCCGACGGCGAGCGCGGCACCGAAGTAGTCGCCAGCTTCGGAGGGGCCGAGGCCGATGCGTTCGGTGTTTTGGTTGAAGCCTTCCGCGGTGGCGGATCCGCTGACGATGAGGCCGCCGGCGCGACCGCGCATGTTGCCGGCGCGGCCTTGGCCGTCGTTCTCGCCAGGTGAGCCGACGGCGAGGTCATCGAAGCCGTCGCCGTTGAAGTCGCCAACGGCGAGGGTGGCGCCGAAGCGGTCGCCGGGTTCGGTGGTGCCGAGTCCGGCCACGGTCTGATCGAAGTTGTCCGAGCCGCCGTTGGTGCTCCCGTCAGCTTCGAGCACTCCGGCATCGGAGCCGAGCATGACGGTGACGTATCCGGAGTTGTCGTTTTCGCCGGGTGATCCGACCGCGAGGTCGTCGTACCCGTCGCCGTTGAAATCGCCGGCTGCGAGCGCGGCGCCGAACTGATCGCCCGCCTCCGATGGGCCGAGGCCGATTCCCGTCGTGTCCTGATCGAAGTTCTCGCGACCCGGGTTCGCTCCATTGGCCCCGATGAGACTGGTCGCCGGATCCCCGTAGAGCACGTTCACGTAGCCAGCGCCGTTGTTCTCGCCGGGTGACCCGATCGCGAGGTCGTCTTCGCCGTCGCCGTTGAAGTCGCCAACCGCGAGCACCGCCCCGAAGTAGTCACCCTCTTCTGCGGGGCCGAGGCCGATCCCTCCGGTGTTCTGGTTGAAGCCCTCCGAGGTCGCCGACCCGCCGACGAGCAGTCCGCCGACGCGCCCGCGCATGTTGCCGACGCGGCCCTGGCCGTCATTCTCGCCGGGGGAGCCGACTGCGAGGTCGTCGTACCCGTCACTATTGAAATCGCTGTCGAACGGGCAGCCATGGACGTCGACATCCCAGCCTGCAGGTGTGTCATCACACCTGTCGTCTGCATTCGGAACGCCGTCGTTGTCACTGTCCGTTGGGGGTGTGCCGACACTCGTGTAGGTCGTCGAGGCACATGGGCCGGTCTGCCCGTAGGGAGTGTGGTCGATGATCGGGATCACTTCGGTCCCGGACAATACGAGCGGAGCCGGGGCTCCGTTGACCGAGCGCGAGATGTGGAGGTGTGGGCCCGAGGAGTTGCCGGTGCTCCCGATTGTGCCGATCTGCTGCCCCGCCGTGACGGAGCCGGAAGCACCGAACGTCGCGAGATGTGACAAAGCGAGTTTCTCGGAGCCGTCGCTGCTTGTCCACACAACGGTATTGCCGAAGCCTCCCGTTGTCGCCGTCGAGTGCTGCGTGACGGTGCCCGATCCAGGAGCGAACAACGGGGCGCCAGAGTCACCAGGGAAGTTGATGTCGACGACCCACCCGGTCGGATAGCTCCCGCCTAGGTAGCTCGAGTGCCCGGTATAGCTGTCGGCGCAGTACTGCGTTCCCCCTGCGAGAACATCGCCGTTTGTCGCAGCCGCCGGTGACACGGCGACGAGCGTGGTGAGGACCGTAGCGACCAGCCCGGACGTCAAGAACCGACGGATCCCGTGCAATCTGCGACGGCTAGTCGGCTGTCCGAGGAGTCGTTCGAAGGTAATCATGAATTCTCCATCTCCATCACACCCAACTCGGCTATCCGTGTGACGAGGCTCATGAATGCCGCCCCGTGCCTCGGAGAGTCGTGTTCGCCATTGGCCACCGCTGTCGTTCGTCCGTCCGCTGCCGCATGTCTTCGCCCCGGTTGCATCGCTGACTGGTGGCTGAAGCTAGGCGTCACGGAGCGCGGTCCGCCAGATCAGAGTCCGCGCGACGCTGAGAATCCTTGCGAAACAGCCGGTTCACTCAGATCTTGCGGCCTCGCAGCGCCAACTGCTCGGATCTGACGGAGCGAGGACCCCGATAGCACCCGGCCCGTATTGCCACGTACAGAGGTCATCGAGGTCGATCGGTACCGTGTTCACACCGTCGGTGCAGCCGTACCCGCCCTCGAACGGGCGCTCGGTGGCCCCGGTCTGGACAGCCGACTCGCAATAGACCTTCCTTGACGTCGTTCCTCCGCGCGGATTGACGCCTGATTGTGCGGCCGGGCAGTCGAGTACCCCTCCGTACTGCAGAGTCGCGACGGCGCTCCCGCTCACCGGTTGATCGACAGCGTTCTTGTCTGCCCCCGCGCAGTACCAGTGCTCGATGTCGACGATCCACCATCGGCGCAGCTCGTCGTCGATGAGCCATCCGGTGCCGTCGATCGCGGTGACGATCCGCCCCCGGAGCTCCTCGGGCGGCGGGAGCTCCGAACTCGGATCACCGAGCGCGTTCCACGCCAGGGCGCCGGCGGTATCCAGCAGCAGGTAGCCGTTGGCGAAGTCCTGGCGGACTCCTTCAGCCACGCGGTAGGGGTTGCTCGCGACATCGCCGTACTCGCCGCCCGAGCGTCCGGCAGCGCTCCACATCGAGGCGGCGGTACCGGGGAGCCACCAGTAGCTCCCGTCGATGGCGGTCGACACGAGTTCGACTTCGGAGTCGAGTTCCAGCGACCAACCGTCTTCGGTTTCTGCGACCTCGCCGGTCGGGAGACCGCCCCAGGTCGGGCTCAGCGTTCCGTCGCCGCCGCCGATTCGGATGTAAGAGCGCCACTGGCCCGCGTTCAGGTAGAGGACGCGGCCGTCGGGCAGACCGAGAAGACCGCCGCGGGCGCGCATTTCGAGGCGGAGTTCCTGCCAGTACAGACCGCCGCGCTCCGTCACGGCCTCGACGGCGCAGCCCAAGGCCGCTTCCCCGCCGTTCGCCTCGAACGTCTCGATGAACGTCGCCGCTCGAGCGTCGCTTCCGTCCTCCACGGCCGCCGGTTCCCCGACATTGAACGGGCAGGGCCGGGGCTCGAGTTCAACGAGAGCGGCGGCCGGTTCGCTGACTGTAGGCGAAACCTCGGTCCCGGTTGGAACTGTCGAGGTCGCCGAGGCTTCTGCAGGCTCGGGGCTCGAGGTTGGATTGTCGCCTCCGCTCAACTGCATCAACACGAGAGCGACCAGCCCGACGAGCGCAACGATCGCAGCGCCGACCAACAGGCGGCGACGGACTAGGGCGGGGGAGGCAGTTGTCGGCGCTTGGTGCGGTGCCCGGATCAGCGCCGCAGCGAGTTCGAGGGTCAGATCGTCGTAGGGACTCGTGCCGCCGGCAACCTTCTTCCGAAGTGTCGGCTCCCCCATGCCGAGCGCAACTGCAGCAAGGTTTCGACGTTCAGTCAGATTGCGCACCCATCGATGCTCATCCTCACCGAACAAGAGCGCGGCGGCCTCGGCTTTCCGGGCCGGCAAGGCGGACGTCGCCCGCGCGATCGCAGAGTGAATCTCATCGAGCGTTGCCGCGGACTCGCCCGCTCCGAGTACGCCTCGTAGCCCTTCGAGCGGAAGAGCATCGGCGCGGATCGCGTTGCTCGCCCGCGCCAACTCCTGTAGCTCATCCGCCAGCTCTTGGGCGCTCGCCACCGCATCCCCCTGCCACCGAGCGAATTCCTCGGCCGCTCTCTGGCGAAGGAATCTACCGAGTTGGAGTCCGTGGGGCCAGAGCGTGCGCCGTGGGCCTGGTGGCCCGGACGAGATAGTGATCAGTCGTCGTCGACGATGAGGACGCCCGACAACTTCAGGCCGGCCACGGTCGACGTCGCCGACGCCAACGACGAAGCCACGCCGTTCACGGAAGAGTGTTGGTCCAGTCCTCAAACGTATAGCGATGTTTCGGACGTGGCGGCGAAGTCGACGCGTCGGTAGCGATTCGTCTGGATACGTCGGCGCGTGTGGTCCACTCGACGCGGATGGCCGCAACGGAGAGGTCCGGAGATGTCACCGGCGGTTCGGCGATCTGAGATCCGGCAGGCCTTTCGGATGACGACGATCAGTCGTTGTCGAGGATGATGAAGAGGCCGATGCCGAAGAAGGACTGGGTGTCGATGATGGCGTTGGAGGTTGGGTTGTTGACGCCGAAGAGTCCCCATTCGCCGTAGAGCAGCGGTGGTTCGTCTTCGAGGTCACCGAGGATCTCGATCGGGAATGTGGTTTGTGATTCGCCGATGTTGATGGTGGCGGTGCCGGATGCGGCGATGAAGTCGCTGCCGGGGTGCGCGATGTTGGGGTTGGTGGGGACGTCGCCGGTGTACCAGTCGAACGAGACCGGCTCTGTTGCAGTGATCGGGTCGCCGTTGGCGTCTTCGAGGAAGACGACGGCGTCGACGATCTGTGATCCGGTGTCGCCCTCGTTCACGACTACACCGAACGGGCGAATCCGACGAAGCTCACATGCCGGGAGCGTTAGCACCGATGAGTCGTTGACGTCTACAGCTGAGCTCGGAGCGGTTACTGACGGCGTGACACAGCCGGATTCGACTATCCATTGGTTGCCGCTTGGGCGCCCTTCCAGGTAGGTCCCGTCAGAGGGCGTCGGGTTGGCGTTGCTGAGTTGGTTGACGGACCAAGTATTGACAGTCACGGTTCCGCCACACCCTCCCAGGTCCCCGCAAGACGTAAGCGGCAGCGGGCTACCGCCTGCGATTCGCCAGATCGTGGCGTTGGCATCGCCCTTGAGGAAGGTGCCATCGGCTGGGACTGGGTTGAGGCTGGCGAGCTGGGCCGCTGAGATCAGAAGGGTGCCGCTGCAGTTGCCAAGCGACGCACAGCTGTTCAACGGGATGGCTGCTCCGCCCGCGACTCGGTAGATGGTCGCCGATCCGCTCACCTTGATGAAGTCACCGTCTCCGAACAGTGGGCAGCCGTCGCTGTTCACCGGATGGCCTGCGGGAGTGGAAGCGCAAAGGTCAGCCTGGTCAGGGACGCCGTCGCCATCGGAATCAGTCGGAAGCCATGGACTGAGGTTGACGCCGCTCGGGCTGCCGGGGTTGGTGCTCCAGGCTGACCAACTGTTGGTTGTCGCGTTTCGAGCCCGATGATAGATGTTGCCGTTGGTGCCCACGCCGAAGACGAAGAGCTCGCCGTCGGAAGCGATCAGCGACGGCGAGCCGCTGAAGTCCACTCCGGATGGAGATCCGAGAACATTCCAGTTCGAGCCCCAGCTGTTCGTTGACTCGTTGCGGGTGCGGTAGACGATGTCGCCATCGTCAGCTACTCCGGCCACGAAGAGGTGGCCGTCGCTCACGGCAGCTGACGGTGTCCCGGTGACGAGATCGCCAGTCGGGCTTCCAGGATTGGAACTCCAGCCACCCCAGGCATTGGTCGATTGATTCCGAGCTCGGTGATACGTCTTCCCGTTGTCGCCGGTGGCGAAGACGAAGAGGTAGCCATCCGAAACGACGAGTTCGGGAGATCCCACGAAGTCGACGCCGGACGGCGCGTTCAGATCGGTCCAGCTATTCCAAGTGTTGGTGGTCTCGTTTCGCGCTCGGTACTTGATCTCGCCGTCCCCGCCGATCCCGGCTGCCCAGAGATGCCCATCGTTGACGGCAAGGCTCGGTGAGCCGTAGAGAAGCGCTCCGGTTGAGTCGAGTGTCGTCCACGCCGTCCAGGCGTTTGTCGTTTGGTTGCGGGCGCGATACCAGAGCTTCCCATCGGTGCCGATGCCAGCAGCGAACAGATGGTTGTCTGACACGGTGAGCGCGGGCGCCACCGTGAAGTCGACCCCTGACGGTGCGTCCAGATCGCTCCAGCCGCCCCAGCTGTTGGTGGTCTCATTGCGTGCTCGGTACTTGATCTCGCCATCACCGCCGATGCCAGCGATGAAGAGGTAGCCGTCGCTCTTCGCTGCGGAGGGGGTTCCGGTCAACAATGCACCGGTTGAGTTGAGGTCCGTCCAGTTCGCCGCCCACGCGTTGCTCGACTCGCTACGACTTCGGTACTTGAGTTCGCCATCGTCGCCGATGGCGGCGACGAAGAGATGGCCGTCCGACACAGCGGTTGGTCCGTCGTTGCCTGATGATGTGATGCTGTGGCAACCGGTTGCGCTGCCGGGGCTGTTTGCGGACGCGGCGTTGGTGGAGACGTAGCTCCCGCCGTCTTCAATGAGGGTGGTGCCGCCTGCGTGGTTGAACGTTGGGCGTTGACCGGCGCCGTCTTTGGTGACGCGGAAGTGCAGGTGTACCGCGGTTGCGTAGGTCGGGTAGCCGGTCTTGTTCATCTCGCCGATCTTCTGTCCCTTGACGACTGTGTCGCCGGAGTTGACGGATATGGGGCCGAGGTGGGTGTACTCGGTGACCCAGCCGTCTCCGTGGTCGATGAATACCCCGCCGAGATTGTCGTGCACCCACGTTGTGCCTGTGTCGGGTTCGACGAAGGTCACGGTTCCGTCGGCGGCAGCGAGGATCGGCTCGCCGAGGTCGCTGTCGCCTGCGCCGGTGTTGATGTCGACGTCTCCGAAGACATGGAAGCTGCTGGAAAACCGATCGGCGCTGAGTGTGATTCCGCATCCGATCGGGAGCTCAAATTCGGGCGTGGCTGCTCCCGCCGGTGTCGTGGTGGCGATGACGGCGAGACTCGAGGCGAGCAGGGCCGCTGCGAGGAGGGCTGAGATGCGCTTCATGAAGGGTCCTTGAGTTCGGTGAGGTGTTAGTCGGCGGCGAGGATGTTGAAGCTAGGCGTCACGGAGCGCGGTTCGCCAGATCAGAGTCCGCGCGACGCTGAGAATCCTTGCGAAACAGCCGGTTCACTCAGATCTTGTGGCTTCGCAGCGCCAACTGCTCGGATCTGACGGAGCAAAGCTCGATCGCACGCGACACCAACCGCCACGCACAGAGGTCAACGGAAATGGACCGTGACCCGTTCCCGCGCCCAACCAGCGAGCCCGATCAGCTGAACTTGCTGACCACCCGCTCGACGGCCTCGCCGTCGATCTCGAGATCGACCTTCTCGTTGTAGAAGCAGAGCAGCCCCTTCACGGGAGCGGACTCCGGCAGGGGATCGTCGTAGCTCCACACGAAGTCCTCCCGCACGGTGTCGCCCACGTGGAGATTCCAGTAGCGGGCGAACCCCTTGTACGGGCAGCCCGTGGTGCTGTCGCTCTCCCGCAGGAGATCGATGCGGACGTCGTCGGCGGGCAGGTAGTAGCGCGGGGGCAGTCCGGTCTCGAAGAGGATCGTCGGCCGCTGCGAGTCGGCCACGACCTGGCCATCGACCCGCACCACCACGTGACGACTGGAGGGGAGGGCGTCAACGCGGCGGTACGGGTCGCGGGGATGGATGAACACCTCTTCGTCCTCCTCGAACCAGCGTTCGACGGCGGACCACTCGACCTTCACATGGTCGGGGAGTTCATCGATGGTCGTGACGGGGAGCGTGTCGTCGTGCACGTCGTCGACCGGCACGTACCACCACGGGTAGTACGGGTGCTCCCACACGAGCTGCGCCCGCTTGGAGTCGACGACCGCGGTCGTGCCGTTGAAGCCGCGGATCCATTTCGGAGCGGGTTCGATGCGCACGATGCTCATGCCATCGACAACGTCGGGGTCTCACGATTGATTCCCGCCGTCGTGCCAGACTCGGCGGCGTGCTTCCCGCGTCCGTCACTCGCCACGCCCCCAGCGGCATGGTCTCGACCATCGACCATCTGGCGACATCCGCCGGGGTCGACCTGCTGCGTCGGGGCGGGTCCGCGGTCGACGCGGCGATCGGCGCGAACGCCGTGCTGTCCGTGACCTCCTCGCACATGTGCGGCATGGGTGGCGACCTGTGGGCGCTCGTCCATCACGCCGACGGTGAGGCGCCGGCCACTCTCGACGCATCCGGCCGCGCCGGCTCCGGTGCGGACCCGGATCGGGCCCGGGCCGACGGCCTGACCCGCATCCCGCTGCGGGGCGACATCCGGGCGGTGACGGTGCCCGGCGCGGTCGACGGCTGGCTGGCGCTCCACGAGCGATTCGG
>BQJV01000118.1 GCA_021604885.1 Acidimicrobiales bacterium | reverse complement strand
CGAGAACCGCGGGTTCGTGCCCGCGGCAGATGCCGACTGCTGTACACAGCACCTTCCCCGCCAGATCCTCCCGGAGAACACCGAGTTCGTCGGCCGCTGGTTCTCCTGCGTCGCCTCCTCGGCGCTCGGACCGGCCGAGCTGATCGGCGGCACGTTCCGCCACCCGGGGGATGGTTCGGTGGAGTGGACGATCGACCGCGGTTCGCTCGCCGATCCCGAGATCACGTATCGGTCCCAGGTGGACGACCCCCGCAGCATCGACGCCTGGCGTCCGGGCAACGGGTGCCAGGGCTCGGCACCGGTGTGGCGCGAACCGGCGACCCTCGAGTTCGCCGACGACGGCTCGGTTCGCCCCGAGACGCTCGCGGCGTTCAACGAATGGACAGCCGGCGACGACGCGGACCGTCGGTTCGTGCGACTGCGGGAGGCGCTCCAGGTCAGCGTGAGCATCCAGCAGGGCGAGGTCTACGCGGAGGACGTCGCCGCCGGCACGATCGACATCACGGGTGTCCGGGACGACTCGGTCGCCGCGGTGCGCTACACGTTCTCGTTCGACGAGTCCGGCCGCGAACTGCTGTCGGTGGAGCAGCGATGGGCCTGCCAGCCCGGCCGCGGCCACGAGGACCTCGGCACGGAGCCGTGCGTATGAGCCGCACCCGCCGCCTCCGCTACGAGCTGACGGCGATGGCGCTCGTCGTGCTGCTCGCCGCCCTGTCCATCGTCGCCACCTTCGGCTCGGCCCGAGACGGTGACCTCGTGTTCTGCCGACTCGTGGACGGGTCGGTCGTGGTCGGTGTCACCACCGACTGCTCGCCGGCGGACGCCGACGGGACGATCACCGACATGTCGCAGTACCCCTCCAGGGTGTCGGTGGTCGGCCCGTCGTCATTCGACGAGCCGGTGGAGGTCCGCAGCGAGGCGGGTCAGCCCCGCTCGGCGCGCACGAGCGTCTCGTAGAGCTCCTCGTAGAGACCCCCGCCGTGGCGGAGTTCGTCGTGGGTGCCCTTCTCGACGATCCGCCCGTCGTCGAGCACGACGATCACATCTGCATCGGTGATGGTCGAGAGGCGATGGGCGATCACCAGCGACGTCCGCCCCTGCAACGCGTGGGCGAGCGCCTCCTGCACGTGCGACTCGTTCTCGCTGTCGAGATGGCTCGTCGCCTCGTCGAGCACAACCACGGCCGGGTCCTTCAGGAGCATGCGGGCGATCGCCAGCCGCTGCTTCTCGCCGCCCGACAGCCGGTAGCCACGCTCGCCGACAACGGTGTCGTAGCTCTCCGGGAGCGCGTCGATGACCTCGTGGATCCGAGCCGCGGTGCACGCGGCGCGGATCTCGTCGTCCGTCGCATCGGGACGGGCGTAGCGGAGGTTGGCGAGCACGGTGTCGTGGAAGAGGTGCGGGTCCTGGCTGACCACGCCGATCGCTCGCCGCAGCGAGTCCTGGGTGACCGAGCGGACGTCGTGACCGTCGACCAGGATCGCGCCCTCGGTGACGTCGTAGAGGCGGGGCACGAGCGAGGTGAGGGTGGTCTTGCCGGCACCGGACGGCCCGACGATCGCAACCATCTGACCGGGCTCGATGGTGAGGTCGATGTCGCGCAGCACGTTGTCGAGCGATGCCGTGGACTCGTTGCCGCCGAGCGACTCGGGGGTGCCCTCCGCCGGGTCCGGGTAGCGGAACGTGACCCCGTCGAAACGGACCGCGCCACGTGGATCCTCCAACGGCTCGGCGTCGGGAGCGTCGGTGATGGCGTTCGGCGCGTCGAGCACCTCGAACACCCGCTCGAACGAGACGAACGCCGTCATGATGTCGACCCGCGCGTTCGACAGGCTCGTGAGCGGCATGTAGATCCGCACCGTGTAGAGGCCGAGGGCGACGAGGGTGCCCGCCGTGATGTCGCGGTCGATCACCAGATGTCCGCCCAGCCAGTAGACGATCGCGGTGCCGATCGCGCCGACGAGCGTGAGCGCGACGACGAAGACCCGGCTGTACATGGCGCTGCGCACACCGATGTCGCGGACCCGCCCGGCCCGCTCGCCGAAGTCGTTCGCCTCGGCGTCGTGGCGACCGAAGAGCTTCACGAGCAGGGCGCCGGCGACATTGAACCGCTCAGTCATGGTGTTGTTCATCGAGGCATTGACGTTCATGCCCTCGCGGGTGATGGCCTGCAGGTTCGAGCCGACGCGTCGCGCCGGGAGGACGAACACCGGCAGGATCACGATCGCGATCAGCGTGAGCCGCCACTCGAGGATCAGCATCGCGATGAGCGTGCCGCCGAGGGTGATGACGTTGCCGACGACCGTGCCCAGCGTGCCCGTGAACGCCCGTTGTGCCCCGATCACATCATTGTTGAGTCGGCTGATGAGCGTGCCGGTCTGGGTGCGGGTGAAGAACGCGAGCGGCATGCGCTGGACGTGGTCGAAGAGCCGGACGCGGAGATCGAAGATCAATCCTTCGCCGATACGCGACGAGAGCCAGCGCTCCACAAGGGACAGCGCCGCCTCGCCGACGGCGGCGATCACCATGATGATGAACAGCGTGTTGAGGTAGGACCCGTTGTCGTCGACGATCGCGACGTCGAACACCTTCCGGATCAGCAGCGGCGGGAGCAACCCGAGGAACGTGGCCACGACGATCGTCGTCACGAACAGCACGATGTGGCGGCGGTAGGGCTGCGCGAACCCGTAGACGCGACGCCGGGTCTCGCGGTTGATGGAGGCGTCGGCGACACCCGAACGGTCGGCGGACATCGAGTGCATGATCTGAAACGGGCTCGGTCCGGTCATCGGGCGAGCCTACGAGCCGGGTCTGAGACCGCGTTTCGTTTCGACGGCCGGTGGTGGTCACTGATAGTGGTATCAGGATGCGTGGACGGTGGTTTTTTGGTGTGTTCCTTGTCGCGGCGATGCTCGCGACCCTTCCGGTCGTGGAGAACGACGATGCGGCGGCCGGGGCCCCTGACCCCTGGCTACAGGCACCGAACTTCGATGTGCGCGGTGGCCTCGAGCAGGCCTTCATCACCGACGCCACCGCGGGTGACGCCGTCGTGCTCGCACGGTGGCTGACCGACGGTGGCACGATCACCGGCCTCGACCTCGCGGGGTCCTCCGTGATCGACGATCAGGGCAGTGCCCTGTTCCGCGACCTCGTGCCCGGGACGTATCTGGCAGCCACGGGCGGCACGGTCGCATGGAGTTTCGAGGTCGGCGCCACCGCCGACTCCGCTCCGGATCAGGCGTTCTACGACGGTCAGACGATCGATGAGGGGTTCACCTACATCGAGACCCGTGACGGCACGACGCTCTCGGCGTATGTCGTGCTTCCGGGGCCGGTGGAGGACGGGCCGTATCCGACCGTCATCGAGTACTCCGGCTACAACCCGTCCGATCCGTACTCCGGGCTCGGCGGCCTCGATGCCTCCGCCTTCTGCGGCACCCTTCCGACCCTCTGCAAGGCGCCGGCCCAGCCCGGATCCCAGCTCGCCGGGCTGTTCGGCTACGCCACCGTCGGCGTCAACGTGCGCGGCACCGGCTGTTCGGGCGGTGCCTACGACTTCTTCGAGACGATGCAGGTCCTCGACGGCTATGACGTGATCGAGGCGGTCGCCGCGCAGCCGTGGGTGCAGGACAACGAGGTCGGCATGGTCGGCCTGTCGTACCCCGGCATCTCGCAGCTCTTCGTGGCGCAGTCCAACCCGCCGAGCCTCGCCGCCATCACGCCGCTGAGCGTCTACGGCGACACAGGCACGGGGATCCTCTCGCCCGGCGGGATGCTCAACACCGGCTTCGCCACCTCGTGGGCGGACCAGGTGCTCCGCAACGCCGAGCCCTACGGCACCGGCTGGGTGCGGCGGGCGATCGACGAGGGCGACACCGAGTGTGACGACAACCAGCAGCTCCGTCTCCAGAACGTCGACGCGACCGAGAAGGCGCGGGCCAACCCGTACTACACCGACGAGATCGCTGGTCCGCTGGACATCCGTCGCTTCGCCCCCGACATCGAGGCCGCCGTGTTGCTGACCTCGGGGTTCCAGGACGAGCAGACCGGACCGAGCTTCGGGGATCTCCTCGGCACGTTCGAATCGGCCGAGTCCATCAAGCAGATCATCTACAACGGGCTGCACGCCGACGGGTTCAGCCCCCAGATCCTCATCGAGTGGGCTGCCTTCCTCGACATCTACGTCTCGAAGGAGGTGCCGGCGAACGATCCGGCGCTGAGCCTCGTGACCCCGATCTTCACCGCGGGCATCTTCGGCGGTGCGGTGCCGCTGCCCGACAATCGCTTCGACGGCGTCGGGACGCATGCCGAGGCCAAGGCGATCTGGGAATCGGAACCGGAGATCCGCATCCTCATGGAGAACGGTGCGGGCGGAGACCCGTATCTCCCGATCGCCGCGTGGGAACACGAGACCACGCAGTGGCCGCCGACCGGCACCGAGGCGTACCGGCTCGACTTCCTCGCCGAGGGCGCGCTCGTCGACAAGGGCGCGGACGCCCCCGACACCGGCGTCGCCATCCATCCGAACCCGGCCGTCAGCCAGACCCGTTGGTGGGTGGGCGGCGACATCTGGTCGAACCCGGTGGTCGAGTGGACACCGCAGCCGACGGGCGAGAACGCACGGTTCCAGACCGCGCCCCTCGAGCATGACCTGGTGATGGCCGGCACGGCGTCGGTCGACCTCTGGATCTGGTCCGACAGTGACAACGCCGAACTCGAGGTCCTCCTCACCGAGATCCGTCCCGATGGCGAGGAAGTGCGCGTCCAGGTCGGCCAACTCGAGTGGCGGTACCGCCGCGAGGACAGCAGTTCGACCGAGCTCAAGCCGGTGCAGTACGGCCGCGAGGAGAACATCGTCCCGCTCACACCGGGCGTGTGGTCCTTCGGGCGCATCCAGATCCCGGCGTTTGCCCACGCGTTCCGCGCCGGCTCGTCGATCCGGCTCACGGTCAACACCCCCGGCGGCGACACCGCCCGCTGGGAGTTCGAGCTCGACGGCCCCGGCGCCGAGGCCACCCATGTCATCGGCACCGGCGAAGGCCATCAGTCCTCGGTGGCGTTCCCCGTGGTCAAGGGGCTCGTGCCGCCCACGCCCTTGCCCGAGTGCGACTCGCTGCGGGGCCAGCCGTGCCGTGCCGCGCCGGCCATCGAGAACGTGATCGTGGACGCCGACTTCTGTCCGCTGTCGCTGTGCCCGCTTCCCGAGACGCTGCACGATGAGCGCCCCTCGGAGTTCGTCGTGCCGACGGACTACGACCCGACGCGGGAGTACCCGCTCGTCGTGGTGCTCCACGGGTTCGGTGCCTTCGGCGCGATCCAATCCGCCTACCTCGGTATCACCCAGCAGGTGGACGAGCGCGACTTCATCCTCGTGCATCCCGATGGCACCGTGAACGCGAACGGCGACCGCTTCTGGTCCACGGGGGCGTCGTGTTGTGGCGGCGGCGTCGATGATGTCGGCTACCTCACCGAGCTCATCGACGAGGCCAAGGCGACGTTCAACGTGGATGACGAGCGGGTCTACCTCTTCGGCCACTCGAACGGCGGGTTCATGAGCTACACGATGGCCTGTGAGCGCTCCCAGATCGTCACCGCCATCGCGTCCCTGGCCGGGTCGAGCTTCCTCGACGCGGTCGATTGCGCCCCGCAGTCCGAACCGGTGAGTGTCCTGCAGATCCATGGTGACGCCGACACGACCATCGAGTACGACGGCGGTCCGTTCTTCCCGAGCGCGCCCGACATGTTCGCCCGCCACGGTGAGTTCCTCGGCTGCGACCTGGCCGTCACCGGAACCGGCGCGAATCTCGACCTCGTCAACGCTGTGCCCGACGCGGAGACGACCGTGCAATTCCACGAGGAAGGATGCGCACCCGGAACATCGGTCGAACTTTGGACAATCGCGGACGGCGGGCACATCCCGTTGTTCCGCCCCGAGTTCGCCGATCTGGCCCTCGACTGGCTCTTCGCGAAGACGGGCTGACCCCCGGCGACCGCCTCGTGACCGGTGGGCCCGTCCCGCTAGCGTTGTCCCTACATGGACCGCCCCACGAGCGCGCTGCTCACCGATCACTACGAGCTGACGATGGTCGCCTCGGCGCTGCGCAGCGGCGTGGCCGAGCGACGGTCGGTGTTCGAGGTGTTCGCCCGTCGCCTTCCGGCGGGTCGCGCGTACGGCGTCGTCGGCGGCATCGACCGGCTGCTCGATGCGGTCGGACGGTTCCGCTTCGACGACGACACGATCGCCCATCTCGTGGCAGCCGGCGTCGTCGACGAGGGCCCGATGACCGACTGGCTCCGGGCCTATCGATTCCGCGGTGACATCGTCGGCTACGCCGAGGGCGAGCTCTTCTTCCCGTACAGCCCGGTGCTGACCGTTGCCGGCACATTCGCCGAGTGCGTGGTGCTCGAGACCGTGATGCTCTCCGTCCTGAACCACGACTGCGCCGTCGCCTCCGCCGCAGCCCGCATGGCCGACGCAGCCGGGGGGCGCTTGCTGATCGAGGGGGGTTCACGGCGCACCGATCCGGAGTCGGCGGTCGCCGCGGCACGGGCGTCGCACGTCGGCGGGTTCGACACCACCTCCAATCTCGAGGCCGGTCGCCGTCATGGCATTCCCACGGGCGGCACCACGGCCCACGCCTTCGTGCTCGCCCACCCCACCGAGGAGGCCGCCTTCGCGGCGCAGCGTGATGCGCTCGGCGTGGCGAGCACCTATCTCGTCGACACGTTCGACGTCATGGAGGGCATCCGCCGAGCCGTCGCCACCGTGGGTCCGGACATCGGCGGCGTGCGGATCGATTCCGGTGAGCTGCTCGCCGACTCGCGCGCCGCCCGCGCCCTGCTCGACGAGCTCGGTGCCACCGACTGCCGCATCGTCGTGTCCAGTGATCTGGACGAGTTCAGGGTCGCCGAGCTGGAATCTGCGTCGGCGCCGATCGACGCCTATCTGGTCGGCACCAGTCTCGTCACCGGCTCCGGCCACCCGACCGCGCAGATGGTCTACAAGCTCGTGTCGATCGCGGACGACGACGATCCCGCGTCACCCCTGCGTGCCGTGGGCAAGCTGTCGCCGGGCAAGCGCACGCTGGGCGGCCGCAAGGACGTGCACCGCACCTTCGACTTCGACGGCCGGTACGGGAGCGAAGTGCTGTCGGTGCTCCCGGTCGAGCTTCCCGACGACTCGATGTCGCCGCAGGTGCCGTTGGTGCGCGACGGCGAAGTCGTGGCGGACCTGACCGACCCCGGTGAGGCACGGGCCCGGTGCTTCGAGCGGCGGAGTCATTTGCGCCCCGAGGACCGCACGCCGTGGCCCACCACGACGCCCGCGATCCCCACGGTGTGGGAAGGCGTCGAAGAGCCGTTGTCCGCCGCAGTCACCCGAGAGGAAGGGACGCCGGCATGAGTCGAGCATTGATCGTCGTGGACGTGCAGAACGATTTCTGCGAGGGCGGTTCACTCGCCGTCGACGGTGGCGGCGCTGTGGCCCGGTCGATCACGGACCTCGTCGGTACCGACCGCGGGGCGGCGCGCTATGACGTCGTCGTCGCCACCAAGGACTGGCATGTCGACCCCGGGCCCCACTTCGCGGCCGCGGACGTGGGTCCGGACTTCGTCGACACGTGGCCGGTGCACTGCGTCGCCGACTCCGACGGCGCGGCGTTTCACCCCGACCTGGCGATCGCGGTCGACGAGGTGTTCCTCAAGGGTCGACACACCGCGAGCTACACCGGATTCGACGGGGGAGCGTCCGGCGACGAGTCCGTGTCGCTCGGCGACTGGTTGCGGGCCCGTGACATCGACGCGGTCGACGTCGTCGGGCTCGCCACCGACCATTGCGTGCGGGCGACGGCGCTCGACGCGGCGGCCGCCGGATTCGACACCGCGGTCCTGCTCGACCATTGCGCCGGCGTGGCCCCGAACACCACGGAGGCCGCGCTCGAGGAGCTGACGGCGGCCGGAATCTCCTTGCGGTGACCGACCCTCGCGACCCCGGCTGGCGCCCCGCAATCGGGGCTGCGCTGGTGCCGGTCAAGGGTGCCCGACTCGTGCGGGACGGCGGGTCCGCGTTGCTCGTGATGCGGGCTCTGTGGATCGCCTTCACGACCGCGATCGTGCTCATCGGCGTCGTCGTGATCCTCGTCAGCACGGAGTTGCCGGGCGGTGGGATCGACGGGCGCTTCACGACGGCGGTCGTCGTCGCACTCGGGGTGCTGGCGCAGGCGGTTGCCGGCGCCGTGCTCCCCGCGATCGCCGGCATGAAGGCGGGCGACGTGCGACGCACGGCGCAACGGGCGTTCTTCATCCGCGTGCTGCTGGCCGAGCCGGCGGCGCTCTTCGGGTTCCTCGGGTTTGCCCTCTCCGGCAATCCGGCCGTCTATCTCGCAGGCGCCGTCGTG
>BQJV01000117.1 GCA_021604885.1 Acidimicrobiales bacterium | reverse complement strand
GTTCGACCTCGACTCGGCCGGCGTCACCGGCGCCCTGTTCGCCGCGACGCTCATCCGCTTCCTCGCCATGGCGTTCTGGCGCGGGCCCGAACTCGCCCTGCGCATCGCGGATGCGGCCACGGCAAGTCTGCAGGCTCGCATGGTCGGCACCTGCGTGCAATGGATCGTGCCGGTGATCGGGTTCGTCGTGGCCGACGTCAACGGCGGCGCCTACGGCCTCGGCATCGCCACCTGGGTGGGCGCAACCGTCGCGTGGGAGCGATACCGGCAGCTCGGGCCGCCCGTGGCACGCTGACGATCGCTCACATCACGGCCCGTCGCGGTCGATGGCATCGGCATGTGGCGTGTCGCGGTGAGAAGTCTCGCAGGCCTGTCGTGCCTCGCCCTGCTCGCGGTGGCCTGCGCCCAGGCACCCGACGACGTCGCGATCACCGGCGTCGAGCGAATCGCCGCCGACGCGGACCCGGTCATCACGACCACCACCACGATCGCCGCGACGACCACGACCACCACGGCACCCGACACCGACTGCTGCGGGGAGGGTCGGTTGAAGGTCTTCGTCACCGCGAAGTCCGTCTTCGACGTGTGGACGAGCGGCGGCCACTGGGACTGGATGAACGAGCACTACGACTCGATGGTGGTGTGGGAGCCCTACTGGGACTCCCGCCTGGCCTCCTACGACGACGTCACCGTCTACCGCGACGCCTACGCGATCAAGACCAACACCGACAAGGACAGCCGATCCGTCGACCATCCGGACTGGCTGCTGCACGACGCGGCGGGCGACCCCGCGTACATCCCGTTCGCCTGTGACAACGGATGCCCCCAGTTCGCGGCGGACGTCGGGAACCAGGCCTTCCGCGACGACTGGATCGCCCGGGTGCAGGCCTCGGTGGACACCGGCTATCGCGGCCTGCTCATCGACGACGTGAACCATCTCTGGCGCTTCAGCGACGTGAACGGCGACGACATCGAACCGATCGACCCGCGGACGGGCGAGGTGCTGACGCTGGCCGACTGGCAGCGCTACATGACGGAGTTCGTCGAGCAGGTGCGCGCCGCGTTCCCGCAGCTCGAGATCTGGCACAACTCGATCTGGTACGCCGACTCCCCCACGTTCGACAATGCACTCGTCGACCGCCAGATCCGCGCCGCCGACGTGATCCAACTCGAGCGCGGGATGAACGACCTCGGGCTCACGAGCGGGACATCGAAGTACGGCATGCAGACGTTCATGGCGTTCATCGACCGGGTGCACGCCAACGGCGCCGACGTCGCCCTGCTCGACGAGAACGCCGTCGACCTCCAGGGGCAGTGGTACAACATCGCCGGCGGGCTGCTGGTCAACAACGGCGACGATCTGGTGACCACGGAGGACTGGGATCTGATCGCGCCGGGCGGCCTCTTCAGCGGATATCTCACGGATCTCGGCCACGCCCTCGGTCCGCGTTCCGTCATCGACGGCACGATCCAGCGTGAGTTCACCGGCGGCCTCGTCGTGATGAACGAGCCCCGGTCCGACCCCGTGACCGTCGATCTCGACGGCACCTGGCTGACCCCCGACGGCGTCCCCGTCACCTCGGTCACCCTCGCCCCCCGCGAAGCCATCGTCCTCACCCGCGCTTCAACTGGGGTCTGACCCCCGCTTCAACTGCTTCCGCAACAAATGGTGTCTGACACCTGCAACATCTGGTGCAACAAATGGTGTCTGACACCAGATGTTGCGCCGGAGGGGAGCGCGGATCAGATGAGGAGGGCGTCGGTGATGACCTCGACGAGGGCGGGGCCGTCGTGGGCGAGGGCCTCGGCGAGTGCGGCGTCGAGCTCATCGAGTGAGGTGACCCGGATGCCCTTGGCGCCGCACAGCTCGGCGAAGGCCGCGAACGACGGATTGTGCAGGGAGGTCTGCCAGACGTCGAAGTCGGCCGCGCGCTGCTCCTTCGAGATCTTGCCGAGCTCGCTGTTGTTCATCACGACATGCGTGATGTCCATGCCGTACTTCACTGCGGTCGTCATCTCCATCGCGTACTGACCGAGGCCCCCGTCGCCGGACACGGAGACGACCGGACGCCCGGCGAACTCGGGCTGGCTCTGCGTCGCCGCCCACGAACCCATGGCCGCCGGCAGCGCGAACCCGATCGACCCGAGATAGCCGGACATCAACACGGACTGTTCGCGTACCTCGAAGTAGCGACCGAACGAGTACGTGTTGTTGCCGACGTCGACCGGCATGATCGCGTCGGCGGGCACGAGGCGGCTGAGCGCATCGAAGAGCGCCGCGGCGTTGATGCCCTCCTCATTGTCATCCGCTCGCCGACTCGCCTTCTCCTCGCGCCAGATCGCCCACCGCTCCGCGACCTCCGTCGCGGTCGATCGACCGGCGGCGGCGCACGCCTGACCGAACGCACGCGCCGTCACCCCGACGTGGCCCTGCAGGGCATGGGTCACGCCGTGGAACCGACCGAGCGCCATCGGATCGAAGTCCACCTGCACGATCGGCTTGTAGTCGCTGACGCCCGTGTGGTTGGCGAACGAGACGCCGAACGTGATGAGCAGGTCGCTCTCGTTCATGAACCAGCTCGCGACCGGTGTGCCCGACCGACCGAGCACACCGCCGGCGAGCGCGTGATGATCGGAGATGAGCCCCTTTCCCTTGAAGGTCGTGACGACCGGCGCGTCGAGCTTCTCGGCGAGCGCAACGATGTCGACCATGCCCTCCCGCGCGCCGTTCCCCACGATGATCACCGGCCGCTCGGCCTCGTCGATCGCGGCGACCGCATCGGCGAGCGGCCCGGCGGGCGGTGCGATCTCGCGGCTGCCGGTGCGGCCCTCGGGCGAACCCACCCGCGCACGGTCGGCGGCCGGCAGTTCCTGCACCTCGTCAGGGAACACGAGCTGGGCGACGTCGCGCTCGACCAGCGCCGTCTTGCACGCGAGCGACATGATCTCGCCGTGGTCCGAGCCGGCCTGCACCGTGGCCGAGTAGCGGGCCACGTCCGCGAACGCCGCCGCGAGGTCGGTGTCCTGGAACGCACCGCGCCCGCGGACCCTGCTCGGCACCTGGCCGCAGAGAGCGAGCACCGGCGCTCGATCGGTCTTCGCGTCGTAGAGCCCGGTCAGCAGGTTGGTCGAGCCCGGGCCCGCGATCGCGAAGCAACCGGCGAGCTTGCCCGTCAGCTTCCCGTACGCCGTCGCGGCGAACGACGCCGCTCCCTCGTGACGGATCCCGATGTACGTCAGGTCGCCGCGGGTCTCGGCGACGCGCATCGCATCGGCGAACCCGAGGTTCGAGTGACCGACCATGCCGAACACGTGGGTCACCCCCCAGGCGACCATGGTCTCGACCATCACGTCGGAGACGCTGCGTGCGCGCGGCGTCTCGGTGGGCAGGGCGACATAGACGCCGTCGTCGCGCGTCTCCGTGCGGAACGCGGCCGGTCCGTCGTTGAACGCCCCCGGTGGTTCCCCGTTCTTCGGCGAGAAGTCGTAGCCGTGCCACGGGCACCGCAGCCACCCCTTCTCGATCGAGCCCTCACCCAGCGGGCCACCCTGATGCGGGCAGGCGTTCTCGATGCAGCCGAACCCGCCTTCGGCCGTGTGCGACACGCACAACGACTCGTGGCCGATCGTGACGGTGGTGACCCGCCCCTCCGGCAGATCGTCGACGTCGATCAGCTTGTGCCAGGCGAACTCCTCGTCGGGGAGCGCAGGCTCGGTCGTGGACGGGGTCTCGTCCGAACTCACAGCGACACGCCTCCATAGGCAATCCCCGTGAGATGCGCCATCTCACGGTCGAACGTGGTCAGATCGTCGCGGCAGAACTGATCAAGGTGGGTGTGGCCGCAGGCCCGCGCCAACACACCCATGAGCTCGGTGCTCGCCGCGAAGAATTTGTGGAGGCGCTCCGCGGCCTCGTCGACGGGCAGCCGCTCGCGCAGCTCCGGCTTCTGCGTGGCGATCCCGACCGGACAGTTGTTGGTCGAACACGCGCGCATGCCGATGCAGCCGATGGCCTGCATCGCCGCGTTCGACACGGCCACCGCGTCGGCGCCGAGCGCGAGCGCCTTGGCGAAGTCGGTGTGGGTCCGCAGGCCCCCAGTGATGACGAGCGTGATGTCCTGCCTGCCGCGGGCGTCGAGATGCCGTCGCGCACGGGCGAGGGCCGGGATCGTGGGGACGGAGATGTGGTCGCGGAAGACGACCGGCGCGGCGCCGGTGCCGCCTCCCCGCCCGTCGAGGATCACGTAGTCGACGCCCACCCGCAGGGCCGCGTCGATGTCGTCCTCGATGTGCTGAGCCGAGAGCTTCACGCCGATCGGGATCCCGCCGGATGCCGCGCGCACCTCGTCCGCGAGTCGGCGGTAGTCGTCCTCACAGTCGAGGTCCTCGAACGTCGACGGCGAGATCGCGTCCTGTCCCGGCTCCAGCCCGCGGACTTCGGCGATCTTTCCCTGGACCTTGATCCCCGGCAGGTGGCCGCCGGTGCCGGTCTTCGCGCCCTGTCCGAGCTTGAAGTGGAAGGCCTGCACGCCGCCGCCGTTCTCCGGCCGGACCTTGTCGAGCGACCAGCCGAACTTCCCGCTCGCGAGCTCGTAGAAGTAGCGCGAGTTGGCGTCGTGTTCCTCGGGAAGCATGCCGCCCTCGCCCGAGCAGATGCCGGTACCGGCGAGGTCCGCCCCCTTGGCCAGCGCGACCTTCGCCTCCTCACTGAGCGCGCCGTAGGACATGTCGCTGACGAACAGCGGGATGTCGAGGTGCAGCGGCGAATCGGCGTTCGGCCCGATCACGACGTTCGTCGCGACCGACACGTCGTCGAGCTGGGGCTTGCGGGCGAGCTGGGCCGTCACGAACTGGATGTCGTCCCACTGCGGCAGTTCCTCCCGGGACACACCCATCGAGGTGACCGGGCCATGGTGCCCGAGATACTCGAGACCCTCGTTCGCCAGTTGACGGATCAGGCCGACGTGCGGCTCCGCCGGGTCGCCGTGCGGGTCCTGGAAGGCGCCCTGGTAGGCCTCGCGATCGAAGGGCTGGGGATGCTCCTTCGTCCAGGCCCGGATCTCCTCGGCGTCGACGAGTAGGTCGCCGTCCTCCACCCACGACGAGAACTTCGCGAGCCGTTCGGCGTTGTCGTAGCTCGACACGCCGGTGTGGAACACGTAGTCCCAGCCGTGCAGGCCGCAGATCAGATCGTCGCCGTCGACATGACCGTCCGCCATCAGCGCGCCGCGATGGAGGCAGCGGCCGTAGAGCACCGACTGGTTGTCGTCGAAGCGCACGATGACGAGGTCCACCCCGTCCACGAGTGCTCCGACGGGCTCCCGATCAGGAACCTCGCTCCACGTCGCGATCTTCACTGGCTGCATCGACGCCTCCTCGGCCCGGTTCGGTGTCATACCCTGCCTCACGGAGCACCGCTGCGCAGAGGGAACTACCCGAGCGCCTGATTCGTTCCCGACAGGCTGGGGGTGAGCGCATGAGCACGTCGGACATCGCGATCATCGCCGGCTTCGTGATCGCCTACGGGCTCGTGTCGCGCCGCGTCGAGCACTCGCTGTTGACCGGCCCGATGCTCTTCGTTGGTTTCGGGCTGCTCGTCGGGAGCGCGGGGTTCGACGTGCTCGACTTCCGGTTGGACTCGACCGGCGTCGAGCTGCTCGCCGAGGCGACGCTCGGACTTCTCCTGTTCACCGACGCGACCCGCATCGACACGGCTCGCCTCCGCGCGGATGTCGTCCTGCCGGCGCGGATGCTCCTGCTCGGACTCCCCCTGGCGATCGCGCTCGGCACCGGCCTCGCGGCCGTACTGTTCGACATCCCGATCGCCGTCGCCGCCCTCCTCGCGGCGATCCTCGCGCCGACGGACGCGGCGCTGGGCGAGGCCGTCGTGACCAGCCAGTCCGTTCCGGTGCGCGTGCGCCAGTCACTCAACGTCGAGAGTGGACTGAACGACGGCATCGCCCTCCCCGCCGTGACGGTCTTCGTCGCCCTCGCCGCCGAGGACGAGGCGTTCTCGTCCGCGAGCAGCTGGGCCCGTTTCGCAGCGGAGCAGATCGGCTACGGCGTGGCGCTCGGCGTCGTCGTCGGCTGCATCGGCGCCGTCCTCATCCGCGACGCGAGCCGACGCGGATGGATGGAGGGCATCTACCGCCAGCTCGCCGTGCTCGCGCTCGCGACGCTGACCTTCGCGCTCGCAACCCAGGTCGGCGGCAACGGCTTCATCGCCACCTTCGTCGGCGGCCTCGCCTTCGGCGCGATCGCTCGCGTGGAGTGCAACTCGGTGGCGGAGTTCACCGACGATGTCGCGCACCTGCTCGCGATGCTCAGCTTCATCGTCTTCGGCGCGCTGATCGTCGGGCCGTCACTCGACCAGATCGACTGGCGGGTGGCGCTCTACGCGGTCGGCAGCCTCGTGCTCGTCCGACCGGTGGCGATCGGCCTCTCGTTGCTCGGCGCCGGACTCCAGGTGCCGACCGTCGCGTTCTTCGGCTGGTTCGGGCCGCGAGGCCTCGCGTCCATCCTGTTCGGGATCGTGGCGCTCGAGGAGGCGCACGGCACGGACCTCTCCCTCGTGTTCGTCGTGATGTCGTGGACGGTGCTGCTCTCCATCGTCGTCCATGGCATGTCGGCGGGAATCGGCGCCGAGGCTTATGGACGTTGGTGGTCGGGCCGACGGGATGACGCGATGCCCGAATCCATGCCCATGCCCGAACAGCGCCGCCGCGGCGAGACACCGTGACCCAGTCGGCAGACGTCGCGATCGTCGGCGCGGGCATCCTCGGACTCACGACGGCGAGGGCACTGCTCGCGCGGGATCCACGGCGCCGCATCGTCGTGCTCGACAAGGAGCCCACGCCGGCACATCACCAGACCGGTCGCAACAGCGGCGTCATCCACTCCGGTATCTACTATCGGCCCGATTCGGGCAAGGCCGCGATGGTCGCCGCCGGGCGAGACGACCTCCTGTCCTTCCTCGACGAGCACGGGATCACCTACGACATGTGCGGCAAGGTCGTCGTGGCCGTCACTCCCGACGAGGTCGAACGTCTCGACGCGCTCGAGGTGCGGGCCGCGGAGAACAACGTCGCCACGGAGCGGCTCGACCGGGCGGCGTTGCGCGAGCGCGAGCCCCATATCGAGGGCGTGGCCGCACTGCTCGTGTCGAGCGCGGGCATCGTCGACTACGCGGCCGTGTGCGACGCACTCGTCGCGGAGCTCACCGCCGCCGGGGTGGAGATCCGACTCGGCACCACCGTGCGGGGCTCCGTCGCCGACTCGAACGGCGTGACCGTCACGACCGACGGCGGCCGTCTCTCGGTCGGTTCGATCGTCAACTGCGGCGGGCTGCACTGTGATCGGGTCGCGACCGCGGCCGGGGCCGACACCGGCGGCGTGCGGGTCATGCCGTTCCGCGGCGAGTACTACGAGCTCGCGCCCCACGCCCGCGGCCTCGTCAACCATCTCGTCTACCCGCTCCCCGACCCCGACTTCCCGTTCCTCGGCGTGCACCTCACCCGGATGATCGACGGGTCGATCCACGCCGGTCCCAACGCCGTGCCCGCGCTGGCGCGGGAGGGCTACCGCTGGCGTGACGTCTCGGCGCGCGACACCGCGGAGATCGCGTTCTCGCGGCGCACGTGGGTCCTGGCCCGGCGCTACTGGCGCAAGGAGGTCGGCGAGATCCACCGCTCGCTGAGTCGGCGAGCGTTCCTCACGGCCTTGCGCCGGCTGTGTCCGGACCTCACGAAGGCGGATCTCGAGCCGTCGGGTTCTGGCGTGCGGGCCCAGGCCATCGCTCCCGACGGCACCCTGCTCGACGACTTCGCGTTCGCCGACAGTCCTCGGGCCGTCCATGTGATGAACGCGCCGTCGCCCGCGGCTACGGCGAGTTTCGCCATCGCTGAGACCGTGGCCGACCGCCACGAACGGGTCGTCTCGGAGATCTGAGAAGCTCTGACAAAACCCCTGTTCAGGGGGTTGCAAAGCGAACGTGTGTTCGCTATCATGATCGTATGTTCACCACGGCGATCACCGCGATGGCAACGGAGGCCCTCGACGGGCTTTCGCGTGCCGAGCTGGTCGACCGGGTGGAGGAACTGCGTCGTTTCCGAGGGGCGGTCGCTGCCTACGAAGCCCGTCTCGTCCGCGCGATCGACGCCTTGGACGACTCCGGGCTCGACGGTCGCGGCGTGCTGCGCTCCCACGGCCGCGTGTCCGGCAGGTCTGCGCATCGGGTCGCGCGGACTGCGCACGGGTTGGCCGACATGCCCCGCACGTCCGCGGCGCTTTCGGAGGGGCGGATCACCATCGAACACGCCCATTCGCTCACCAAGGCCGGCCGCGAGATCGACCCCGAGTCGGCTGACACCGAACTCGTCGAGATCGCCAAAGCATCGC
>BQJV01000116.1 GCA_021604885.1 Acidimicrobiales bacterium | reverse complement strand
GCCGGGCGACCTGCACCGCGGCGAAGAGCAGGTCCCCCACCTCGTGCTCGGACGGGTCCTCGCGCACCTCGGCGAGCTCGTCCTCCACGTCGGCGTACGCCACCTCCGCGCCGCCATCCCAGTCGAATCCCACGCCGGCGGCGCGCTTCTGCGACTTGAGGGCGAAGAGCAGCGCCGGCAACGCCGACGGGATGCCGTCCATCGCCGACTCGCGTCCCTTCTCGGCCCGCTTGATCGCCTCCCAGTTGGAGAGGACGGTGTCGGCATCGTCCGCCGTCACGTCACCGAACACGTGGGGGTGACGCACCACCAGCTTGTCGTGGATCCCACGGGCGACGTCCGTCACGGTGAAGGCACCGCGTTCGGAGGCCAACCGGGCATGGAAGAAGATCTGGTAGAGCAGATCGCCCAGCTCCTCGGCGAGATGCTCGTCGAGGTCTGCGTCGTACTCGTCGTCCGCCAACGCGGCACGGGCGTCGATCGCCTCCAGCGTCTCGTGGGTCTCCTCGAGCAGATGCTGCCGTAGGGTCGCGTGGGTCTGCTTGCGGTCCCACGGGCATTGCTCGCGCAACACCCGCACGAGCTCCTCGAAGCGGGCGAACTCCGGCGCAACGGGTTCGACCAGCCGGCCGATCCACAGCGATGTCAGATGATCGGCGTCGACGTCGCGGTCGAGGTCGGCCCACTCGACGGGCGACACCGTCTCCGTGTCCAACCCGAGATGGCGCAGGACGATCACCTCGGTGGGCGCTTCCTCGATCGCCAGCTTGATGTCCGACAGCACCGCCTTCGAGTGGCAGTGGGCGACGAGGAACGGCCCGGCTCGGCCTGCCGCCTGCTCGGCGAAGCGATGCCCGTCGATGAGCGTGACGTTGGACTCGATCGGATCGCCCATCCGCTGCCACACGAGATCGAGGAACGAGACCGCCGGAAGCTCGACGAGGCCAACGCCCGCGGCCGCGGCGCGCTCGCGCAGGATCGCCACGCTGCGCTCGAGGACGAGCGGCGAACCGGGGACGGCATAGAGCAGGTCGCCGGCAGCCGCCTCATCGATCAGGCGGGCCGCGATGGTCTCGTAGACCTCGTCGAAGTCGGCGGCCGCCTCGTAGACGTCGTCGAACGACCGCGCGCCGTCGGGCAGGACGGACGCCGCCGGGTGGCGGGTCGTGCGGACGAAGCAGCGCTCGGCCGCATCGATCGCGGTCGTTGTCTGCGCGGTGACGAGCGATCCGTCGGCGGGCCCGAGCCCGACGATCGTGATCGTGCCCATCGCGACGGTCAGCCGGCCGGGGTGACGCCCGTGGCCGGGTCGTAGGTGCCGAAGTCCGGATGGACCTCGATCTCCACGTCGGCGAACGCCGCGGCTTCGAACTCGGCGAACTCCGGCGTGCCCAGATAGGCGTCACGCAGTGCGGTCGGACTGTCGACGCTCTGGGCCTCGAACGAGCGCACGTGGATCACGTGCCAGCCGAAACTGCTCTGCGCCGGGGCGGAGATGCCATCTATCTCGGTCGCCGCAGCACCTGCGACATAGCCCGGGTCGAGGCTGTCGGTCGGGAAGCACCCGATGTCGCCACCGACCTCGCTCGAGGGTCCGGTCGACACCTCCATGGCGACCAAGGCGAACTCCTCGCCGGCCTCGAGACGGACGACGACGGCCTCCGCCTCCTCGAGCGTGTCGACGAGAATGTGCGAGGAGCAGAGCTCCGCCGGCAGCGAGGGCTGGACGCCCTCGGCGGCGAGATGGTCCGCGACGGCATGCAGAGCGACGAGTCGGCGCAGTACGAATGTGGCCTCCGCCGAATCCGGCTCGGGGAACGTCGGATCCTGGACGGCGAGGAGGTCGAACTCCGCCTGGGCGTCGGCCCTGACGTCATCGCCGATCTCGTAGCCGCGGTCGCTGAGCGCCGCGACGAGCACTTCGGTGACGATGCCGTACTCGAGCGCCGGGCCGGCGAGCGACCGATCGAACGTCGAGCCGAGGTCGTCGATACTCATCATCTCGACACCGTCGATGGTGATGAGGGCGTCGTCGCTGTCCGAGCCACAGGCCGACACGACGAGAACGAATGCCATTGCGACGAACGCACGGCGGAGAAGGGGCGAAATCTGCTTCACGGAGGGTGCAGGCTATCCGGCCCCGCCCCCGAACTTCCGGTCAGGCGTCCGGCAGGAGATCGGCGAAGATCTCGACCAGCTGTTCGACGACCGGCCCGCCCTTCTTGCGCAGCGGCAACTGCAGCTCGCCGATGCCCTCCTTGTAGACCGCGGCGTTGCCGGCACCCTTCCCGGAGTAGAGGCGATCGAGCCGCACCTGCAGGCTGTCCGGCAGCACGACCGGCGACACCCGGGCGACCCAGTCCGGGCCACCGAACCCCGGTCCCTTGGTGACCGTGACCTCGCGCACACCGGCACGCACACACTCGACGCGCAGCCGACCGACCTGGAGCAGGGCCTCGGCGGGGTCCGGAATCGGGCCGAAGCGGTCGAGCCACTCGGCCCGCACGTCCTCGAGTGCCTGCGCCGTGTCGACATTCGCGAGCCGCCGGTACGCCTCCAACCTCGTCGCTTCCCTGGTCACGTAGTCGTCAGGCAGATGGGCGTGACCAGGGACTTCGATGGAGATCTCGATGGGCTCCTCGGGCCGCTCCCCCTTCAACTCGGCGACGGCTTCGGTGACCATCTGGCAGTAGAGGTCGTAGCCGACCGCCGCGATGTGGCCGGACTGGCCGGTGCCGAGCAGGTTGCCGGCGCCACGGATCTCGAGGTCGCGCATGGCGATCCGGAACCCGGAGCCGAGCTCGGTCGCCTCACCGATCGTCTTCAGCCGCTCGTAGGCCTCCTCACTGAGGACGACGTCGTCGGGATGGAAGAGGTAGGCGTAGGCGCGCTGACCGGCGCGGCCGACCCGCCCCCGGAGCTGGTGGAGCTGCCCGAGCCCGAGCAGGTCGGCGCGGTCGACGACGAGCGTGTTCACCGACGGCATGTCGATGCCGGACTCGATGATCGTCGTGCACACCAGGACGTCGAACTCCCCCTCCCAGAAATCGACGACGACGCGTTCGAGCGTGCCCTCGTCCATCTGGCCGTGGGCGACCGCGACCCGCGCCTCGGGGACCAGCCCACGGAGCCGTTCGGCGACGTGCTCGATGTCGCGCACCCGGTTGTGCACGAAGAACATCTGACCCTCGCGCAGCAGCTCGCGTCTGATCGCCTCCGCGACGGCGCGCTCCTCGTACTCCCCCACATACGTGAGGATCGGCTGGCGATCGGCGGGCGCCGTGTTGAGCACGGACATATCGCGGATGCCGGTGAGCGACATCTCCATCGTGCGCGGGATCGGCGTCGCGGTGAGGGTCAGGACGTCGACGTCGGTGCGCAGCCGCTTGATCTGTTCCTTGTGCGAGACACCGAAGCGCTGTTCCTCATCGACGATGAGCAGGCCCAGGTTCTTGAACGCGATGTCCTGCGACAAGAGACGGTGGGTGCCGATGACGAGGTCGACATCACCGTCCTTCAACCCGTCGACAACCGCCTTGGCCTGGGCATTCGTCAGGAATCGGCTCAGCACCTCGACGCGCACGGGATAGGGCGCGTAGCGCTCCCGGAACGTCGCGTGGTGCTGTTGGGCGAGCAGTGTGGTGGGCACGAGCACCGCCACCTGCTTGCCGTCCTGGATCGCCTTGAACCCGGCACGCAGCGCGACCTCGGTCTTGCCGAAACCCACGTCACCGACGACCAGCCGGTCCATCGGCGAGGACTGCTCCATGTCGTTCTTCACGTCGACGATCGCGTGCAGCTGATCGGGCGTCTCCTGGAACGGGAACCCGTCCTCGAGCTCGCGCTGCCACGGCGTGTCGGGCGCGTACGCGTGGCCCTCCGACGTGACCCGGGTCTGGTACAGCACCACGAGTTCCTGGGCGATCTCCTGGACTGCGGAGCGCACCTTCGCCTTCGCGCTGTGCCAGTCGGCGCCGCCCATCTTCGACAACGTCGGTGTCTCGCCACCGCTGTAGGGCCGGATGGACTCGATCTGGTCCGACGGCAGGTACAGCCGGTCGGTGCCGCGGTATTCGAGCAGCAGGTAGTCGCGCTCGCTGCCGTTGATGGTGCGCGTGACCATGCCACCGAAACGGGCGACCCCGTGCTGCTGGTGGACGACGTACGAGCCCTCGCTGAGATCCTCGAAGAACTTCTGGGCGTCGCGACGCCGCGTCTTCGCCCGACGGTGGGTGCGGCGACGCCCGGTGAGGTCCGTCTCGGCGAGCACCGCCAGCTTGATGTCGGGCATCACCGCGCCCCGTTCGAGCGGCACGGTCGTGATGTGTCCGCCGCCGGCCCCGAGGTCGGTGGTCGGTGTCGCCGGCGCGAGTTCGACGCCGTGGTCGAGCAGGAGGGCACCGAGTCGTTCGGCGCTCGCGGCGCCGTCCGCCGCGACGACGACCGTGTAGCCACTCGCCAGCAGGCCCTGGACCTGGGAGACCGTCGAGGTCATGTCGCCCACGACCGGCTCCCACCCGGAGGCGGCCACGGCCGGAGTGTTGGGACCGTCGGACACCGGCAGGACGTTCCACGCCGGAGCGTCCGCTTTCGCCAGCAGACGATCGAACGGCAGGTGGAGACGATGCACGTCATCGGCATCCACGTCCCATGTCTTCGCGAGCGAGCCCGCGAGATCGGCTTCCTCCGACGCGATGTCGGCGGCGCGATCACGGATCCGCCGGGGCTCGACCAGCACGACGAGCGCATCCGCCGGAAGGAGATCCGGCAACACGACCTCCTCGTCGACCAACCACGGCAGCCAGGACTCCATGCCGTCGAACAGCTGACCGTCGGTGATCCGGTCCCATTGTTCGCGACCCCACGGCTCCTCGGCAACGAGCTCCGCGGCACGAGCCCGCGCCGTGTCATCCGGACGCAGCTCCCGACACGGGAAGATCTCGACCTGCGCCACGGCGATCGTCGCGCGCTGGTCACCCACGGAGAACTCGGTGAGTCGGTCGACCTCGTCGCCCCACAGATCGATGCGCACCGGCGCGTCGGCCGTGCTCGGGAAGACATCGACGATCGAGCCACGCACCGCGACCTCGCCGCGGTGCTCCACCTGGTGCTCACGGCGATACCCGAGCCCGACGAGCTCGGCGACCAACTCGACCGGGTCGACGACATCGCCGCTGCCGATCCCGATCGGCTCGATCGCCGCTCCCGGATCGAGCCGCTGCACGAGCGCGCGGGCGCTCGCGACGACCACCGCCGGAGCGTTCGCCCCGCCCCGCAGACGGTGGAGCGTCTGGAGTCGGATGCCCATCGTCTCCACCGCAGGGCTGACGCGCTCGAACGGGAGCGTCTCCCAGGCCGGGAACATCGCGACCTCGTCGTCGCCCAGCAGCGCAGCCATGTCGTGGGCCAGGCGTTCGGCCTCGTTCTGGGTGGCGGTGGCGACCAGCATCGGGCGCCGCTCCGCCGCCTGGGACAGACCGGCGAGGGCGAACGCCCGCGCCGCGTCCGGGATGGCGAGGGACGATTCCCGTCGACCGAGGACGCGTTCCAGCGCCGGTTCCTCCCCCAGACGGGGCAGCAGGGATCGGAGATTGGTGAGCGACGGGGTCATCAGGCGACGAGTGTGGCCGGTCTAGGAGCCGTTGAAGCGGTTCATCGTCGCTTCGATGTCGGAGCCGACCAGATACTCGATCGCATCGGCCGCCACGCCCACCATGCGATCCAGCTCCGGCCGCTCGCTGCGGGCCGGGCGCCGAAGCAGATAGTCGGCACCCTTCATCGTGTCGGGCAGGGGCTTGCCGACGCCGATGCGGATCCGGCTGAACTCGTCCGAGCGCAGATGGGCGCGAACGCTCTTGAGGCCGTTGTTGCCGGCGAGGCCGCCGCCGAACTTCACCTTGAGACGGCCGACCGGAAGGTCGAGCTCGTCGTGGACGATCACCAGGCGGCTGAGGTCCTCGATGCCGAACCGGCGCACGAGCGGCGCGACCGCACGGCCCGACTCGTTCATGTAGGTGCTCGGCACGGCCACCGCGAGGCGATGCCCACCGACGCGGAGCTGGTCGGACGCGGCGTGGTCCCGCTTGCCCCGCGTCAGCTTGCCGCCATGGCGGCGCACCAGTTCCTCGATGACCCACACCCCTGCGTTGTGGCGCGTCTGTGCGTAGTCCTCGCCCGGGTTGCCGAGTCCGACAACGAGCAGGTCCGCGGGAGTGCCGCGGTGTTCTTTGTTGCGACGACCGACCATGGGCGGCCGACGTCCGTCGATCAGTCCTCGGCGGCGTCGTCGCCGCCGGCGCCGTCGCCCGCGTCGTCGCCGTCACCGGACTCTTCGCCTTCGGCGGCTTCGGCCTCGGCCTCAGCAGCTTCCTCTTCCGCCATGGCTTCACGCGTGGAGCGGGTGACCATCGAATGAGCGACGGAGTCCTCCGGATCGACCTCGGTGGTGACACCGGGCGGGAGGGGGAGATCGCTCACGTGGATCGAGTCGCCGAGCTGCATCGTAGAGATGTCGACCTCGATCTCGTCGGGGATCTCGGCCGGCTTCGCGGAGACCGTGAGGGTGTACAGGGTCTGGTCGACCATGCCGTTCGCACGGGAGACCTCGAGTGCTTCACCGATGAGCACGACGGGCACGTCGGCCTCGATCTGCTGGTCGGCGGTGACGCGCATGAAGTCGATGTGGATGACGTCGCGGCGCACGGGGTGACGCTGGAGGTCCTTCACGATCGAGAGCTGTTCCTGACCGTCGATGGTCAGCGTGATGATGGCGTTGACGCCGGCATCGGTGGTGAGCGCGGCGCGAAGGTCGGGCCACGCGATGGACACGTTCACCGGATCGGCGTCGAGTCCGTAGACGACGGCCGGGACGCGGCCCTCACGACGGAGACGGCGCGACGAACGGGTGCCATCGGCACGACCGGTTTCGGCGCTCAAAAGCAGCTGGTCTGACATGGTTTCTCGGCTCCTGAACAAAAGCACGCGATCGAAAGGGGGTCCCAGGGGACCGACGGATCAGGCTATCGGGGACCGCTGGGATCGCCACGGGCCTCAGGCGAGGTGATTGCCGCCGAAGATCTCGCTGACGGAGGTGTCCTCGAAGACGGCCGAGATCGCCCGGGCGATGATCGGCGCCACGCTGAGGACCTCCATCTTGTCGAACCGACGCTCCGGCCCCTGTGGGATGGTGTCGGTGACGAGCACCCGCTCGATCGCCGCGTTCTTCAGGCGGTCGATCGCAGGGCCGGAGAACACGCCGTGGGTCGTCGCCACGATCACCTTGCCGGCACCGTTCTCGGCCAAGAGGTCGGCGGCCGCGCAGATCGTGCCGCCGGTGTCGATCATGTCGTCGATGAGCACACATGTGCGCCCTTCGACATGGCCGATGATCTCCTTGGCCTCCACCGCGTTCAGCTCCTCGGTGGACCGACGCTTGTGGACGTAGGCCAGGTCCGCGTTGAGCAGGTTGGTGTAGCGCTCGGCGACCTTCATCCGACCGGCGTCGGGAGAGACGATGACGAGGTCGTCGTCACCCATGTCGGCGAGATAGTCGACGAGCACCGGCATCGCGACCAGATGATCGACCGGCCCGTCGAAGAAGCCCTGAATCTGACCGGAGTGCAGATCGACCGACATCAGCCGATCGGCGCCGGCCGCGGTGAAGATGTCGGCGAGCAACCGGGCGGTGATCGGCTCACGACCCGAGGCCTTGCGGTCCTGTCGGCTGTAGCCGTAGAACGGCGCGACGACGGTGATGCGCTTGGCCGACGCCCGCTTGGCCGCGTCGACCATGATCACGTGTTCCATGATCGCGTCGTTGATCGACCCGTTGTCCCACGCGGTGTGGGTCTGGATGATGAACACATCCGAGCCGCGGATCGACTCGCCGTACTTCACGTGGATCTCGCCGTTGGCGAACTCCGCGATGTTGGGTGACCCGAGCGGCACACCGAGCTCGTGACAGATGTCGGTGGCGAGCTCCTGGGTGGCCCGTCCGGCCACGACGTGGAGCTTCTTGTGGTTCAGCAGTTGCATGGGGTCCGGGGAAGGTAGGTGAGCAGGGATCAGCGGGCGTCTGGACCCGCAGTGTAGAACGGCCCTGTGACGGTCGCGGTCGGGATCTCGGATCCTGGTTCGAGCACCGCGTAGGGGCCGACGCGGGCATGGTCGCCGATCGTCGCGAGCTTCGCCGACGTGTGTTCGAGCACACACCGATCGCCGACCGCGGTGTCCACGAGATCACAGCCGGGACCGACGTCGGTACCGGCGCCGACCGTGGTCGAGCCGGCGAGGGTGACCCCGGCGGCGAGGCGCACGTCGGCGTCCAGCCGGACGGACGCGTCGACATACGTGTGGTCGGGGTCGACCATCGTGACGCCCTTGCGCATCCACACGCCGTTG
>BQJV01000115.1 GCA_021604885.1 Acidimicrobiales bacterium | reverse complement strand
TCGACGACCCCGTGGAGGTCACGCTCGACGAGTCCCCCGAGGACGACGTCGTGTTCACCGACGTGACGAGCGGTGCCCCGGCGTTCGCCCTCGACGAATCCGCCACGATCGACCTCGTCGAGCCCGAAGCCGGCGAGCCCCCTGCCGCCGAGGAGCCGGTCGTGGAATCGATCGATCTCGACGCCCCGCCGGACGACGGCGGATCCGCCGGCGGCTGGGACGACGAGCCCGCCTGGGCCAACGAGCCGGTCGCCTACGCGGGCCGGGTCGAGTCCCGACTCGAGGTGCCGGAAGCCAATCCACCCCGTTTCGTGACCGCAGCCGACCTCGACTCGGTGAGCACCGGTTCCACGCTCGGATTCGACGACGGGGGCCCCGCAACGGCGCCGGTCCCTGCGGTCGGTGATCTGATCGACGCGGCCCCGATCGCCGAGGAGGCGTCGCTGTTCGGCGACGCACCCGATTCGACCGAAGATCCCTTCCTCGCCCAGCTTCGCGACGCGATGGACGGCGAGGTCGTCCCGATCACCGACGAGGACGCGCTGACCGCGTTCTTCGACCAGGAGGACGACGACGGCGGTCGTTCGTGGTTCGGGCGCCGTCGCTGATCCAGCGGGCCGAGTTCCCATCGGGAAATACCATCCGCCGGATTCGTTGCTATTCGGCCTAAACTCGTCGCTTCGAACCGGGGCGAGGGCGTCGGCTCGTGGGGCAAGGAGCCGACATCATGGCGACGGCGAAGAAAGCAACCAAGAAGGCCGCCAAGAAGAGTGCGGCCAAGAAGGCGCCCGCGAAGGCCGCCAAGAAGACACCCGCGAAGAAGCGCGCGGCGAAGAAATCGAACGCGAAGGCGGCCAAGAAGGCGCCCGCCACCAAGAACACGACGACGAAAGCGGCAAAGAAAAAGGTGACCAAGAAGGCTGCGAAGTCGCCATTCGGCAAGAAATTCGTCGGTGAGATGAAGGAACGACTCATCGCCGAACGGGCGAAGTACCTGCATTCCGCGGAGGAATACCGCGCAGAGGCGGATGCCCTGATCGAGGCCCGCGAACCGGGAGATGTCCAGTTCGACGAGGAGTCGGGCGAGGGCGACACGCTCGCGGTCGAACGCGAACGCGGTCTGGCACTGTCCGCGCAGGCCCGTGGCGCCGTCGAACAGATCGACGCCGCACTCGACCGCATCAAGGCCGGCACCTACGGCGTCTGCGTGAAGTCCGGCCTGTCGATTCCCCAGGAACGCCTGCGGGCGATCCCGTGGGCCGCCGAACGCGTCGAGTACAAGGTCGGAGGGCTCGGGCGGCTCTAGCCCGAGCGCGCGGTCTCGCACCCATGCGTCCGCGACTCGACGAGACGATCCCCGAAGCGCTGGCCGGCGAGCGCATCGACCGCGTCGTCGCCCTCGTCGGCGACATCAGCCGGTCGGTGGCGGCGAAGCTGATCGACGAAGGCGTTGTGCGCCTCGACCAGGCGAGGGTGACCTCCGCGTCGGCCCGCGTCGCGGAGGGACAGCAGCTGACCGTCGAGCTTCCGGAGGCCGTCGACCCGCGTCCGGCGCCCGATGCCGATGTGGAGTTCGCCGTCCATCACGAGGACGAGCACGTGATCGTCATCGAGAAGCCGGCCGGTCTCGTCGTGCACCCCGGGGCGGGTAACGAGGACGGAACACTCGTCAACGGACTCGTCGCCCGCTATCCCGAGATCGCCACGGTCGGCGAGGCACATCGCCCCGGCATCGTCCACCGGCTGGATCGAGGTACGTCGGGCCTCCTGGTCGTCGCGCGGACCGCGGAGGCCTACACCGAACTCGTGCGCCAGATGTCGGCCCACGAACCCGAGCGCATCTATGTCGCACTCGTGTGGGGCCATCCGGACAATGACGCCGGGGTGATCGACGCGCCGATCGGGCGGTCGCCACGCCACCCGACCCGCATGGCGGTCAGCCAGCAGGGTCGCCATGCCGTCACCCACTACGCGGTCGACCGTCGGTTCGACCAGCCCCGTCCGACCGCGTTGATGACGTGTCGGCTCGAGACCGGCCGGACCCACCAGATCCGTGTGCATCTGCGGGCCATCGGTCACCCGGTGGTCGGTGACCGGGACTACGACGGCGGACGTCCGGGCCTGGATCCGGGACGCCCGTTCCTGCACGCACGCGAACTCCGGTTCGCTCATCCGGTGACGGGTGAGCCGATCGGCGTGGTCGCCCCGCTGCCACCCGAACTCGACGCCTGCCTCGCCGGATGCTCCTAGCGCCCGCTCAGTTTTCCTCGAGCGACGGCCACGCGATCCGCCCGCCCGCCATTTCCGCGATGTCCGCGAGCGTGAACGAGTCGAGGAACGTGCGCATGTGGGTGCCGGCCGCGCCCCAGATGGTGAGCAGGACGCACTGGCCCTCGTGATCACAGGCGCCGTCGGTGTGCGGCTCGCCGAAATCTCCTGCGGTGATCGGCCCGTCGACGGCCCGCACGATCTCGGACAACCGGATGGTGTCGGGTTCACGGGCGAGCACGTAGCCGCCGCCGACGCCGCGCTTGGAACGCACGAGGCCGGCCCCCTTCAACGCGAGCAGGATCTGCTCGAGGTAGGGCTGCGGCAGGCCGGTGCGTTCGGCGATCTCGCGCACGGACGTGGGTGCCGCTTCGGTGTGGAGCGCGAGGGACAGCAGCGCTCTCGCTGCATAATCTCCTCTGGTCGATACGCGCATCGGTGCGAGCCTAGATCGTCCACCACGTTTGCGACGCACGCACCGGCCGCCTCTGGAGCAGGATGTCACTCATGACCACCGACGAACTCGTGCTCCCGGCCTACGGGCGCGGCTGCGTGACCGAGCTCGTTCCGACGATTCTGGGATCGGACGAGCCGGGCGACGACGCGATCGTCGGCCCCGAGATCGCGGACGCTGTCGCCGTCGTCGTGCTGGTGCTCGACGGGCTCGGGTGGAATCAGCTCCAGGCGCGCGCCACGGTGGCGCCGACGCTCGCGGCGATGGCCGGTGGTCCGATCACGACGGTGGCGCCCTCGACGACGGCGACCGCGCTCACCTCGATCTGCACCGGTACGCCACCGGGCATCCATGGTGTCGTCGGCTATCGCATCGACGTGGAGGGCGAGGTCCTCAACGCCCTGCGATGGACGACGCCGCGCGGTGATGCCCGCGAACGCATCGTTCCCGACCGCTTCCAGCCCGAGCCCGCGTTTCTCGGCCAGCGGCCCGTGGTCGTGACCATGGCCGGATTCGAGGGAACCGGCTTCACCATGGCGCACCTCGCCGACGTGCGCCACCACGGATGGCACACCCTTCCGGGGATCGCCGTGAACGTCCGTCAGGCGGTCGCCGCCGGCGAGCCATTCGTCTACGCGTACTACGACGGCATCGACAAGACGGCGCACGTCTACGGCTTCGGCGAGCACTACGACGCCGAACTCGCGGCGTGTGACCGGATGGTGTCGGACCTGATGATGTCGCTGCCCCGCGGTACCGCGCTCGTGATCACGGCGGACCACGGGCTCGTCGACTGCACCGGTCGCGGGCTCGCCCTCGACGACTCGCTCCACCGTCACATCGACCGTCAGTCCGGCGAGGCCCGGTTTCGATGGCTGCATGCCGAGCCGGGTCATGCGCACGATCTCGCGGCTGCTGCCGAGGCGTGTCACGGTGACAACGCGTGGGTGCGCACGGCCGATCAGATCCTCGACGACGGCTGGTTCGGCCCGGTCGTCACGGACGCGGCGCGGTCTCGTCTCGGCGATGTCGCCCTGGTCGCCCGGGAACGGTGGCACTTCCTCGACTCCGCCGATGCGCCCCGGCACGAACTCGCCGGCCGTCATGGTTCGCTGACGGCCGACGAGATGTACGTCCCGCTCCTCACCTTCGCGAGCTGACCCGAAAGGAATCTGCGTGTCCGACTCGACACCACCCCCAGAACTCCTCGACAACCCCGAGGTGCTCGATGCCGCGGACGCCGGAGAGGCCGACGAGGAGAACGTCGACGAGACGGTCGACCACCCGGCCAAGGTGATGCGGATCGGCACCATGATGAAGCAGCTCCTCGAGGAGGTCCGCTCGGCGACGCTCGACGAGGCGAGCCGTGACCGGTTACGCGAGATCTATGCGACCTCGGTCGACGAGCTCGGTGCGGCGTTGTCGCCGGACCTGAAGGCCGAGCTGGGCCGCCTCGCACTGCCGTTCAATGGCGATGCCACGCCGAGCAGCGCCGAGCTGCAGATCGCCAAGGCGCAGCTGGTGGGCTGGCTGGAAGGGTTGGTCCAGGGAATGCAGGCGATGCTCTTCGCCCAGCAGATGGCGGCGCAGCAGCAGCTCCAGACCATGCGGGGCCAGCTCGGTCCGGCTGCTCCGCAGGGCGCAGACCCCGGAGAAGAACGCCCGGGCACCTACCTCTGAGATCGCGGTCCCGCCCGCGCTGGCGGTCGGGGGGCGACACCGGTATGGTCGGAATGACACGCTTGTGATTTGTCCACATCGCGTCCACAGGCCGGTCCACAGGCCGGTCCACAGCCCGGTCCGCAGCAACGTTTTCCAGGGGAGCCCATGGGCGATTCGTTCACCCACCTCCACGTTCACACCGAGTATTCGATGCTCGACGGAGCGTCGCGTCTCGATGACGTGATCCACGCGGCCGCCGTCGACGGGCAGCCGGCGCTCGGCATCACCGACCACGGCAACATGTACGGCGTTCTCGACTTCTATCGAGGCTGTCGGGACCAGGGGATCAAGCCGATCATCGGCACCGAGGTGTACCTCGCCCACGAATCGCGAGAGGAGCGCCCCAGCCGACGAGGCAAGGCCGACGACTCGGGTGGCGACACCGGCGGGGGCAAGAAGCTCTACTACCACGCGATCCTGCTGGCGGAGAACGACGTCGGCTACAAGAACCTGATCCAGCTCTCCTCCAAGGCGTTCCTCGAGGGGTACCACTACAAGCCCCGGGCGGACTGGGAGCTGCTCGACCGCTACCACGAGGGCCTGATCATCACCTCGGGGTGCCTGGGCGGCCATGTCCTCCAGTCGCTCATGCAGGGCCAGGAGCAGGTCGCTCTCGAGCAGGCCGCTCGCTTCCAGGACATCTTCGGTCGGGACAACTTCTTCATCGAGATCCAGGACCACGGGATCCCCGAGCAGCGCCAGACCAACCCGCAGCTGCTCGAGATCGCCAAGAAGATCGGCGCACCGCTCCTCGCGACGAACGACAGCCACTACACCCACCAGCACGACGCCGAGGCCCACGATGCCCTGCTGTGCGTGCAGACCGGATCCCTGCTGGCGGACACCGATCGGTTCAAGTTCCACGGCGACCAGCACTATCTGAAGACCGCCGGCGAGATGCGCCGCCTCTTCGACGAGGTGCCATCCGCATGCGACAACTCGCTGTGGATCGCGGAGCGAGCCGATGTCACCATCGAGTTCGGGCAGCCCCAGCTGCCGGAGTTCCCGCTGCCCGAGGGCTTCGCGACGGACACGGACTATCTCCGCCACCTCACCTACGAGGGGGCCAGGAAGCGATGGGGGCAGACCCTGTCGCCCGAGGTCACCGACCGGCTCGACTACGAGCTCGGTGTCATCGACAACATGGGGTTCTCGGCGTACTTCCTGATCACGTGGGACCTCATCACCTTCGCCCGCGACAACGACATCCGTGTCGGGCCGGGTCGTGGCTCCGCGGCGGGCTGTGCGGTGGCCTACACGCTCTGGATCACGGACCTCGACCCGATCAAGTACGACCTGCTGTTCGAGCGCTTCCTGAACCCGTCACGCGTGTCGATGCCCGACATCGACATGGACTTCGACACCCGCTACCGCGACAACATGATCCGCTACGCGGCCGACAAGTACGGCCGCGACAATGTCGCCCAGATCGTCACCTTCTCCCAGATCAAGGCGCGTGCAGCGGTGCGCGACGCCGCCCGGGTGCTCGGCTATCCCTACGCCGTCGGTGACAAGGTCGCGAAGGCGATGCCGCCGCTGATCATGGGGCGCGACACGCCGCTGAAGTACTGCTTCGAGGAACACCCGAAGTACAACGACGGCTACAAGGCGGCCGGCGAGTTGCGCGACATGGTCAGCTCCGACGCGGACATCGCCCGCGTGGTCGAGGTGGCCAAGGGGCTCGAGGGTCTGCGTCGCCAGGACGGCATCCACGCGGCCGCCGTGGTGATCACGAACGAACCGCTCACCGAGTACCTGCCGATCCAGCGCAAGCCGGAAGCGGGAAAGACCATCGAGGAAGCCCCGGTGGTCACCCAGTACGAGATGCACGGGGTCGAGGACCTCGGCCTGCTCAAGATGGACTTCCTCGGTCTGCGCAACCTCGATGTGATCTCCGATTGTCTCGAGTTGATCGAGGAGACCCAGGGTGTCGTGCTCGACATCGATGCGGTCGATCTCGAGGACGCGCCCACCTTCGATCTCCTCAAGCAGGGCAACACGATCGGCGTGTTCCAGCTCGAGTCCGGGCCGATGCGCGCGCTCATCCGGTCGCTCGCACCGGACTCCTTCGACGATGTCGCCGCGCTCGTCGCCCTCTATCGGCCGGGTCCGATGGCGGCGAACATGCACAACGACTACGCGGATCGCAAGAACGGGCGCCAGGACATCTCGTTCATCCACGACGACGCCCGCGAGATCCTCGGTGACACCTACGGCCTGATGATCTATCAGGAGAGCGTCATGCGGATGGCGCAGAAGTTCGCGGGCTACTCGCTCGCCGAAGCGGACTCCCTTCGCAAGGCGATGGGCAAGAAGATCCGCGAGGCGATGGAGAAGGAGCGGGAGAAGTTCGTCTCCGGTGTTGTCGGCAACGGCTACGAGGAGAGCCTGGCGACCGAGATGTTCGACATCATCGCCCAGTTCGCGGACTATGCGTTCAACAAGTCGCACTCCTACGGCTACGGCTATGTCGCGTACCAAATCGCCTATCTGAAGGCGAACTACCCGATCGAGTACCTGTCGGCCCTGCTCACGAGCGTCAAGACCAAGCTCGAGTCGGCTGCGGTCTATCTCAACGAGTGCCGCCTCATGGGCATCGAAGTCGAGGTGCCGGACATCAACCGGTCCGAGTCGGACTTCACACCGGTGCCGAACCTCGAGTGGTCGACCGGCGCCGACGCTTCCGTTGCGCCCGGCAACATCGTCTTCGGCCTGTCCGCGATCCGAAACGTCGGCGTCGGCTTCGTCGAGAAGGTGCTTCAGGAACGCAACGCCAACGGGCCGTTCGAGTCGTTCGTCGACTTCGTCGAACGGGTTGACCTCGAAGCGCTCAACAAGCGGACGATCGAGTCGCTGATCAAGGGTGGGGCGTTCGACTCCCTCGGCCATCCCCGCAAGGGCCTGCTCCAGGTGCACGAGCAGATCATCGACCTGACCGTGCAACGTCGCAAAGAGCACGACATGGGTGTCATGTCGCTGTTCGGCGAGTTGGACGACGGGCCGACCTTCGACGAACGACCCCAGATCGCCGACATCGAGTTCGACAAGATGCCGAAGCTCAGTCACGAAAAGGAGATGCTCGGGCTCTACATCTCGGATCATCCACTGCTCGGCTTCGAGCAGCAGGTGCGGCGCAAGGCCGACTGCTCGGTGGGGGAGTTGGCCGACGCCGAGGACGGCGCGATCAAGAAGGTGGGTGGTGTCATCACCAACCTCCAGCGCAAGTGGACCCGCAAGGGCGACCTCATGGCCGTCTTCGAGCTGGAGGATCTCGAAGGGTCGGTCGAGGTCATGGTGTTCCCGCGCACGATGCAGGAACACGGCCCGAAGCTGGAGGACGACACCATCGTGCTCGTCCGGGGCCGCACCGAGAACGGCGACGACCTCCCGAAGCTGTTCGCGCAGGACATCGAGGTCGTCGAGGACCTGTCCGACAACCAGCCGGTGCGGGTCAAGCTCGACTCCATCAGCGAGGACGAATCGAAGATCATCGACCTCAAGGGCATCCTCGCGGCCCACCCCGGCGACTCGCCGGTGGAGCTGCACCTGAGCGATCGGCGCGTCATCCGACTGCCCGACGACTATGCCGTCAACAATGCCAACGGCGTCGTCGCGGAGCTGCGCGTGCTTCTCGGGCCGGACTCCATTGTCGTCTGATCCACTCGACGTCGCGACGCGTTCACGCGGCGTGAGGTTGCGATTCGGCCGCGGACCCTGAAAACTGTAGGAGCCCGGTCGAGCGGTCGGGGTAGCGATTCACGTGAGTGGGGGCCGGCAGCCGATGGCGATCGAAGTCGAGACAAAGGACTGCACGGCGGTCAGCGATGCGGAGCTGGCGGAGATGGCGGATCTGTGCGCCGAGTCCCCGAACGCATTCGAGGTCGGCCTGCTGTCCAAGCAGTGCGAGGAGTGGGTGCTCGTCACCGTCGCCAGCGAGGGCGGCAAGATCCGCGGGTTCTCCTTCTGCACGCTCGAGCGAATCG
>BQJV01000114.1 GCA_021604885.1 Acidimicrobiales bacterium | reverse complement strand
GTCAACCCATGCCGCGTGGCGGTCCGCGGCCGGGAGATCGCGGACCGGCCCCAGTGTCAACGCATCCACACCGGCGTCGCCCTCCCCGGCTGCGCCGAAGAGGCGGGTGGTCTCCTCGTCCCAGCGTTCGGGATACTCGATCGCGAACGCCGCCGCGTGGTCGAAGTACGTGAGGTGGGCCACCTGCTCGGTGACCGTCCAACGGGGGCTCGCCGTCGGCGTGGCCCAGCCGTCGGCCGTGAGGCCACGCACGATCGGGTCGAGTGCGTTCTGTTCGGCGAGAAGGTCGGCGAGGACATCGGCAACGTTCATGAGGACTCCAGGGCGGCGGTCGGCGGCTTTTCGGGCGGTGTGGTCAGTCCCCGCAGGATCAGGGCAGCAATGTGATCGGAGGCTTCCTTCGGCGTGCCGGGGAGCGTGTCGATCACGTCGGGACGGGTGAACACGTTCGAGATGCCGGCGATGGCATGCGCGACCACCAGCGTGTCGACGTCGGCGATCTGCCCGGCGTCGACCGCGGCGTCGAGCAGCTCCTTTGTGATGTCGACCAGGTAGCGGGAGTGCGCCGAGCCCAGCTCGGCGCCTCCGGGGACGCCGGCGAGGTCCGCCATGAATGCGGGAGTCGTCGCGCTCACGGCCCGCGTCGCGGCCCGGAGGTACGAGCGGATGGTCGCGAGCGGATCGAGCGCGCCGGCTTCACCCGCCGCGCTACGTGCCCCTCGGCCGGTGCGCCAGAGAGCGGTGTCGCAGGCGAGAAGGACGAGCTGATCCCGACTCGATGCGATGCCGTAGAGCGTGCGCAGCGAACACCCGAGCCGCGCCGCGATGTCCGCCATCGTCAGGTGACTGAAGCCGTCGACGATGAGATCGGTCAAGTCGTCGAGGATCTCCCGTTGGCGGGACGTGAGGGCCGCATGGCCATCGCGGCTCAAGAGCGGCACCGGGCGCGGGACCGACCGAAGGCGTTCCTCGAGCGTCGTCGTCGTGGCCGTGCCGCTCATCGTGCCCGGGTCTCCTTCCAGGTGAGGCCCTGCTCGACGTTCGGCTCGCGGGGCAGCCCGAGGACCATCTCCGCGACGATGTTGCGCTGGACGGCGAACGTCCCTCCGCCGAGCGTCAGCGCGGGCGAGAAGAGATAGCCGTAGTGCCAGATGCGGTCCACACCCGGCATCTCGTCCGCGACGTTCACCTCCGTCGCGCCGCTGCGCATCGGGAGCGGCACGGTGCCGACCGGCCCCGAACCGGCGAGCAGTCCTGCGGTGCCGGCCACGTCCTTCGCGAGCTCCATCACATGCTGACCATGCTCGTCCGCCATGATCTTCTGGATCGACGCCTCCGGGCCCGGCGTCTTCCCGTTGAGGCGAGCGCTCAATGTCCGGAGGCGGTTCAACCGCAGCACCTCGGCCTCGATGTGCAGGCGGGCGACCCGCTCCCGCAGGATCGGGTCCGCCGTGGCTACGCCGTTGCGGATCAGGTCGACGAGAAGTTCGGCGGACGGCCCGGCGCCCCACAGCGAGCCGGCCGAGCTCAACGAGACCCGCTCGTTCGCCAGGGTGACCTTCGCCAGGCGCCAACCGTCGTTCTCGTCACCGATCAGATACTCCGCCGGGAGCCGCACATCGTCGAAGAACGTCTCGTTGAACGAGTGTGCGGTGGTCATGTCCACGATCGGGGACATGGTGAGTCCGGGCAGGTCGGTCGGACAGATGAAGTAGCTGATGCCCTTGTGCTTGGGCGCGTCCGGGTTGGTGCGGGCGATCAGGATCCCGTACTTCGAGTAGTGCCCGCCGCTGGTCCAGATCTTCGAGCCATTGATCACGTACTCGTCGCCGTCGCGCTCGGCCCGGGTCGCCAGAGCGGCGAGATCCGAGCCCGCATCCGGCTCGCTGAACATCTGACAGTAGATGTCCTCGCCGGTCAGGAGACCGGGAAGGAAGCGAGCCTTCTGCTCCTCCGTACCCGCCTGGAGGATCGTCGGACCCGCCCAGCCGATGCCGATCGGGTTGGGCGGACGACGCACGCCGGCTCGGCTGAGTTCCTCGTCGATGATGATCTGGTGCATCGGATCGGCGCTGAGGCCGTAGGGGGCCGGCCAGTGGGGAACGATGAGGCCCCGCTCCAGGAGATCGCGCGGTGACGGCTGCGGGTGCGCGTCGAGCCACTCCCTGACCTCGACACGGCGAGGATCGTCGTCGGGCGGGAAGTCGAAGTCCATGGTCAGCTCGGGATCGAGTCGTGGTCGGGGAGGAGGACCGCCGGGATGTCGACGTGGCGGGCCCGCAGCCACTCGCCCAGCCCCTTGGCCTGCCCGTCCTGGCGAGTCGAGGAGGCGACGCCATCCTGGAGGAGCCCATGAATGAGGAAGTTGATCGAGAGGATGTTGGGAAGCGGGAACCGTTCGATCTCCAGGCCTGCCGCCTCCGGCAGCAGTGACCGCAGCATGTCGACGCTGAGGAGTTCGTCGAGCCAGGCGTAGGCGTCAGTCGAACGAACGAAGACGCCGAGGTTCGCGTTGCCACCCTTGTCGCCGGAGCGGGCGCCGGCGACGAGGCCGAGGGGGGCCCGGACCGTCGGGCCGGCGGGCGCATCGGGATGAGTCGGCAGGGAGGGCGTGATCGTCGCGTCCACGGCGGACGCATCGCTGTCGACGACGGTGCGGGCGCCACCCAGCATCACGACATGCTGGGGAACCAGCTCGCGGGGCACGAGCCCGGATGTGTGGACGCCGAACGGCTTGGCGACACCGCCGCCGGGGAGGCCGAAGAACCCCGGAATGCTGGCGAGGGCGAGGTCGTTCATCCCCGCCGCGATCGCCCGGGTCGTGCGTTCGTCAGGGTCCTTGACCGTGATGCGCCACGCGGCGACCGCCTCCTCGTTGGTGGCGGGATCCGCCTTGTCCGTGCGCACCACCGCCGTCGTCACACTCTCGAAGTCGTCGCGCCCGACCGGGCACGCCCGCCAGAACGCCTCCTCGATCAAGGCCGCCTTCGCCTCGATGTCGATCCCGGTGAGGGCGATGGTCATGTCGCTGCGGTAGCCGCCCCAGCTGTTCATGCTCACCTTGAGCGTCTGCGGGGGCGCCTCGCCCTTCGTGCCGCTGATTCGGACGCGATCGCGCTCGATCTGGTCGAGTTCGATCGTGTCGAAGCGGGCGGTGACGTCGGGGCCGAGGTAGCCCGGCCCGCCGATCTCGTAGAGCAGCTGGGACGTGACAGTACCGACGGTGACGCCACCGCCGGTGCCGTCGTGCTTGCCGATCACCGCGCTGCCGTCGGCCGCGATCTCCGCCCACGGAAAGCCGGGGCGATCGAGGCCGTCGATCTCGGTGAAGAACGAATAGTTGCCCCCTGTCGCCTGCGTGCCGCACTCGATCACGTGGCCGGCGACGACCGCTCCGGCCATCTCGTCGAGCTGCTCGCGAGTCCAGCCGTGGTGCCAGGCAGCGGGACCGCAGACGATCGCGGCGTCGGTCGTACGACCGGTCACGACGATGTCCGCACCGCGCTCCAGCGCGTCCACGATGCCCCAGGCGCCGAGATAGGCATTTGCCGAGATGTAGTCGACGTTGGCGACCGGCGCCCCGGTCTCGAAGTCGATGAGATCGACGCCGGCGGAGCGCAGCTCGTCGAGCCGGGGGAGCAGGTTGTCGCCGTTCACGTAGGCGATGGTGGGGTTCAATCCGAGCTTGTCGGCAACCTCCTGCACGGCCTCCGCACAATGATCGGGGTCGAGACCGCCGGCGTTCGACACAACCTTGATGCCCCGGTCGAGGCACGTGCCCATGACCTCCTCCATCTGCTGCACGAAGGTGCGCGCATAGCCCCCTCCGGGGTGCTTGGCCTGCGTGCGCGCGAGGATCAGCATCGTCAGCTCCGCCAACCAGTCGCCCGTGAGGGCGTCAATCGGGCCGTCCTCGACCATCTCCCGTGCCGCGCTCCGACGGTCGCCGTAGAAGCCGGAGCAGTTGGCGATGCGGATCGGATCAGTCATCATCGCGCTCGCTGCCGTCGTCGATCACCATGAGGAGGGCGTCCTTCTCGACCTGGTCGCCGACCGCGGCGAGCACCTCGATCACGATCCCCGCCTCGGCTGCCCGCAGGTGGTTCTCCATCTTCATCGCCTCGAGGACCACGACGACCTGGCCGGCTTCGACCGTGTCACCGGCCGCAACGCGCAGTTCGATGACGCGGCCCGGCATCGGCGCGGCGACGGCGCCACCCGGAATCTCGGCTTCGGGTACCGAGAAGCGGGGGACGACGGCGAAGCTCACGCCACCCGATCCACCGGTGAGGTGGATGTTGGGTCCCTCCTGTGTCACCCGCAGCGTGCGGCGACGGTCCTGGTACTCGAGATCCAGGAGGTCAGCCGACCACCGATGGACGATGGCGTCGCCGCGCAACTCCGTGTCACCGATCCGGAACGAGTTGTCACGGTTGGCCCGATAGTGGACGACCTGCTCGGTATCGCCGAGCCTGAGCTGCACCCGCTCGGGGGCGAGACGGCCCACCCGAAAGGCGCTCGGCAGTGCCGCAAGCGTCGTGGCGTCCGTTCGATTGCGGCCCTGGAGCCACATCGCCGCGGCGACCAGCAGCCAGTCCTGCTCGTCTCCGTCCAGCACGCGATCACGCGGCGGATCGAGGCGCTCGATGAAGTCCGTGGTGGTGTCACCGGCGAGAAACGCCGGCGTTCTCAGCACTGCGGCGAGGAAATCCCGATTCGTCACCGTTCCGCCGACGTGGAGTCGTTCGAGAGCGAGCGCGAGCCGCCCGGCGGCCTCCGCCCGGGTCGGCGCACTCGCGATCACCTTGGCGATCATCGGGTCGAAGTCGACCGTGATCTCGCTGCCCGTCGCGACGCCCGTGTCCCAGCGAACCGTCGGCTCCGGTGCGGGCTCGAAGACCTCCACGGTGCCCACGGCCGGCAGGAAGTCGTTCGCGGGATCCTCCGCGTAGAGGCGCGCCTCGATCGCATGGCCGTGCCAGGCGACATCGTCCTGGGTGTAGCCCAGTGGTTCGAGTTGAGCGATGCGAAGCTGTTCGCGGACGAGATCGATGCCGGTGACCTGCTCCGTCACTGGATGCTCGACCTGCAGGCGGGTGTTGACCTCGAGGAAGAAGAAGGCTCCTGTCTCGTCGTCGACGAGGAACTCGACGGTGCCCGCCGACTCGTAGTCGAGCGCGCCCGCCAGGCGCAGGGCCGCGTCGCCCATCGCGGTCCGCGTCGCCGCCGTGACGAACGGAGACGGGGACTCCTCGATGATCTTCTGGTGGCGGCGCTGAATCGAGCACTCCCGCTCGCCGAGATGGATCAGGTTGCCGTGCGCGTCTCCGAGAATCTGGATCTCGATGTGGCGTGCCCGGGGCACATAGCGCTCCGCGAACACGCGGTCGTCCCCGAACCCGCTCAGCGCCTCTCGACGGGCCGCGGCAACGGCGTCATCAAGATGGGCGGCGTCGTGGACGACCCGCATGCCCTTGCCGCCACCGCCGGCGGCAGCCTTGACGAGCAGGGGGAATCCGACCGAAGCGAAGTCGTCGGGATCCTCGCTCGACGGCAGGACAGGCACACCGGCGTCGACCGCACGACGCTTCGCCTCGATCTTGTCGCCCATCGCAGAGATGGCCGCGGTGGGCGGCCCGACCCAGACGAGCTCGGCATCGATCACCGACTGCGCGAACCCTGCGTTCTCGGCGAGGAAGCCGTAGCCCGGATGGACGGCGCCCGCACCGGCCGCGAGCGCCGCACGGACGATCGCGGCGCCGTCGAGATAGGACTCCAGCCGAACCGCGTCGTCCGCCTCCCCGACGAACGGGGCGTCGGCGTCCGCGTCGACGAAGACGGCCACCGTTCGCAGCCCCATGGCGCGCGCGGTCCGGAAGATCCGTCGCGCGATCTCGCCACGGTTGGCCACGAGCAGCGAGTGGAACCGGGGAGCACTCACAGCCGGAACACCCCGTAGCCCTCGGTCCCCTCGATGGGCGCCGTCCGCACGACCGATAGACACATCCCGAGCACATCGCGCGTGTCGCGCGGGTCGATGATCCCGTCATCGGAGATCGCTCCGGTGGCGCGAAGGGCGAGCGAGCCGCTCTCCTGGATGGCCTCGACGGCAGCGACCGTGGCGGCGTCCTCCTCCTCGTCGAAGGGCACACCCGCTCGTTCGGCCTGGCCCCGGCGCACCTGGCTCATGACGCCGGCGATCTGCTTCGGGCCCATCACCGCGATCTTGGCCGTCGGCCACAGGAACGTGAAGCGGTTGCCGAACGCTCGACCGGACATCCCGTAGGTGCCGGCGCCGTAGGACGAGCCGAGGATCACCGTCAGGTGCGGCACCGTCGAGTTGGTGACCGCGTTCAGCATCTGTGAGCCCTTCTTGATGATGCCGTCCGCCTCGAAGTCCTTGCCGACCATGTAGCCGGTGATGTTCTGGAGGAACACCAGCGGTACGTCGATCTGATTGTTGAGCTGGATGAAGTGGGCCGCCTTCTGCGCGGAGTCCGGATGGAGCGGCCCGTTGTTGCTGAGGATGCCGATGGGGTACCCGTGGATCGAGGCCCATCCCGCCACGAGCGTCGGCCCCCATCGGGGCTTGAACTCCTCGAATCGGGAGCCGTCGACGACGCGGGCGATCACGTCCCGGCAGTCGACCGGCTTGACGAGATCGCGGCTGACGATGCCGAGCAGCTCCTCCGGGTCGAACACGGGTGGATCCGGCGCGAACCGCGGTTCGGGGCCCGCCTTGCGCCAGTTGAGGTGCGAGACGACCTCGCGGCACATCCGCAGCGCGTCCATCTCGTCCTCGGCGAAGTAGTCACCACCGCCCGAGACGGTCGTGTGCATCTCGGCACCGCCCATCGTCTCGTCGTCGGTCTCCTCGCCCGTCGCCATCTTCACGAGCGGGGGACCGCCGAGGAACATCTTCGACTGCTCCTTCACCATGATCGTGTAGTCGCTCAGGCCCGGCTGATACGCACCACCGGCGGTCGACGAACCGAAGACAACGCACACGGTCGGGATCCGGAGCTTCGACAGTTCGATCATCTCGTAGAAGAAGCGCCCCGACTCGGCGAAGTGGTCGGTCTGGACCCGTCGACGGCCGTCGTCGCCGCCCGTCTCCACCCGCAGGTCTCCGCCGGCCGACTCCACGAAGCTGACGTAGGGGATCTTGTTGTCGCGGGCGATCTCGAGCGCCCGCATCCACTTCTTGCCGGCGTAGGGCGTCAGCGCGCCGGCGAGGACCGTCGGGTCGTTGCCCATGATCACGCACTCGACCCCGGCGATGACGCCGATGCCGACGACCATGCCGCCGCCCATCACGTAGTCGCTCTTGTACGCCGCAAGCGGGCTGATCTCGAGGAACGGCGAGTCCGGGTCGAGCACGTTGGCGATGCGTTCCCGGATCGGGAGCTTGCCGCGGCCCCGGAGCCGAGCCATCCGCTCGGGACCCCCGCCGGCCTCGGCTTCGTCGAACAGTTCCTCGATCACCGCGAGTTGCTCGAGCATGTCGTCGCGGTTCTGGAAGTACTGGGCATCGGCCGTGTCGAGCATCGAACGGATCACGGGGGCGAGGAGGGTGTCACTCATCACCTCCGACCGTAGGCCGGTAACCGCGCCCGGGCAATTGTTACCGACCTCGAACGCGAAGGTGGGACGGGGGTCAGACCCCCGTCCCACCTTCGACGTTCGTCAGATCGGGATCAGATCAGAATTCGAACTCGCTCGCGAACTCGGACTCGTAGCCGGTCGCGATCGCCTCGACACCGTTCGGCACGGCCGGGTTGACTGCGAAGACGGTGTTCTCCGTCGCCGGCACCCGCTCGTCGGGTGTCCCATAGGAGTAGTCGCCGGACAGCCCGTCGAAGCCCAACGTGCCGAGGCCGTTCAGCGCCTCGATGATTCCGTCACGGCTGAGATCGCCGTTGGCGACCGCCTGCTCGAGGACCGCGACCACAGCCTGCGCCTGGAGGTAGCCAAACGTGAAGTAGTAGTCGGGCACCTGGTCAGGGGCGAACTCGTCGAGGTGGGCGATCATCGCGGCCATACCCGCGACGGAGTCGTCACCCCAGGTCGAACCCTCGCCGATGACCACGAAGTTGGCTTCGAGGTACGGGGCCAGAGCGCTGTCCGCGAGTCCGTTGATCCAGCTCGGCGACTGGCCGATCCACTGGGGAGCGAACTCCGCGCCGGCTGCGGCACCGAGCGCGCCGCCCGTGACCGACGGCGTCGCGACGAAGAAGACGACCTCGCATCCGCTGGCCTGGAGCTGCTGGATCTGGGCGCTGAAGTCGGAGTCGCCCGACACGTACGTCGCGGTGTCGGCGACTTCGAATCCAAGCCGTTCGGCCGCGAAGTCGACGCCGGCCTGTCCGGCCTCGCCGTAGGGGTCGTCCTGGATGAAGGTGCAGTACACCTGATCCGCGGAACCGCCGCCCTCGTTGATCCACCAGTCGAGGCCGTT
>BQJV01000113.1 GCA_021604885.1 Acidimicrobiales bacterium | reverse complement strand
CGACCCGGTCGCCCGCCAGGCGATGGTGACGAACTGGGCGCGGGTGACTGCTCCCTCCGGATCGAAGGTCGTCGCGTCGACGCCGTTGATCAGGCCCGCGCCGGCGGCCCAGTCCGCGGCGTCGGCGTAGAACGCCGTGGGGTCCACGTCGGTGAACCCGGCCGGCGCGTCGGCCGGCGGCTCGCAGAAATAGCGCCAGAGCACGGTTGCTGTCGCGGCGCGTGACATCGGGTCGGTGGGTCGAGCGTCTCCGGCGCCGATCAGGCCGACGGCCTGACTCCAGGCGATTGCGTCGCGGCCTTCGGCATTGAGCCCATCGATGTCCGTGGCATCGCTGGGCGGGAGCGGGTCGGGAATGTCGTTGCAGTCCGGTGGCGGCTCGACGGCGACGGTCAGGACCACGGTGTCGCCTGCCTCGAGTTCGGTGGCGTCGGGCGGGTCCGTGGAGAGAACCGTGCCCGGTGCCTCGGTGCCGGTCTCGGATTCGACGACCTCGACGACGAGGCCCAGGTCGACCAGCGCCGCCTCGGCATCGGCGACGCCCAGACCGACGACCGACGGGACGACGATGAGCGGGATCGTGGTCGTCGTACTGGTCGTGGTGGTCGTTGTCGTGCTGGTCGTCGTCGGCACCGTGCTGGTGGTCTCGGCCACGGTGGTCGGCGCGAGTGTGGTGGTCGGCACAGGATCGGCGACCTCGTCGTCCTCCAGCAGGAACACCGCCGCCGCCCCGGCGGCCGCGGCGAGCAGCAGTACGACCAGTGCCACGAACATGCGGCCTCGCCGGCGTGTCGGATCGGGTGCGGGTTCCCCGGGATCGTCGGCCGGCTCGGTCGGTGGAGGCGTGGCGACGGCGGCTGCCGGAGGAGGCGCCGCGGCCACCACGGTCGCCGGCGGTTCGGTCGGCATCGCGACGGCCCTCGGGATCGGCGAGACGGGCATGTCCGTGGTGTCGAGTCCGGGCGGCCGATGGAGCAACGCCAGCTCCGACGCCATCATCCGGGCCATCTCGCCGGGGCGCACCGTCTGGATGACGACATGGCCCGGCGAGCCCGCGACGACCCGGACCTGGAGTCCACCCGCACCGATGAGCACGATCTGATCGGTCCATGTCGACGATGCCGGCTCGTGCTGGGTCGCCCGTTGCCAGCGCCAACCGGGCGCATGCGGGCCGAGAAAGGCCGCGACCGCGACCAGCGACGCGCTCGCACCGATGCCGCGCTCGTCCCGCTCGATCACCTCGGTGGAGACAAGGCGCTCGATGGCGGTATCGACGGCGTCCGCCTCGGGAGGCGCGGCGATGCCGCCGATGACGCGGGTGATCAGGCGCAGGTCGTCGGCTCGGAGCGAGGACGCATCGGCGTCGACCATGGCGCGCAGCTCGGATAGGGGGAGCCATGTCTGTGTTGCGTCGGCGCTCGCTCGCTGGGCTTCGATCACCGCTGCCAGCACGAGGGCGTCCGTGGTGGACACGTGGGTGTCGAGCTCGACGCCCGGGTCGACCTCGAGCGCCGTTCCCGGCAGGAAGCTCGCGACCAGTTCACCGATCCGCGACGGGGTGACCGGTCCTGAGATGACGACCTCGTCGCCGGACTCGTTGATCGCGACGCCCGCGTCTTCGGCGAGGACGCCGCGCAACGCCCAGGAGCCCGAATCGTGGAAGAAGCGGAGGTCGACGACGGTATGCGGTTCGAGGATCACCCGGGCGATGTCGGCGAACGCCGGTCGCGGGCGGCCGTCCTCGTCCACGAGACCGTGGACCCGGAGCTGGACCTCGGTGCGCGGGTCGAGCGCGTCCGGTGCGTCGCCCCAGCGGGCACGGGGACTCATCGCGTTGGGCGGCCCGACGGCATCGAGCAGGGCTGCCAGCACCGAGGCCGGCAAGGCCGGCACCTGGTGTTCGACCGGTGGGGCGACGTTCATCGGTCGTCCTCCTCGGTGAAGCCGAAGGGCTCCTCGACCTGCGTCCGCTGCATGAACTGTTGGGAGAGTCGGGTGACGTCCGCCGGGTCCGCCGTGGACCCGACCGGGCCGGGCGTGTCCGTCGCGGGACGGGCGAAGCGGAGCATCTCGTGGGCGGCGGCGACCCGACCGAGTGCCGTCTCCATCGGCATGTCCGGATCGCCGTAGATACGTCCGAGCTCGGCCCGGACCTGCTCGGCCTCGGCGGGGTGGAGCTGAGCGCCGTGTGGGGCCTCGAGCAGCACCCGCATCGCCTGGTAGTCGTTGTCGCCGAGCGGTGGCACGTCATGGCCGTTCTGATGCAGCCCGGAACGCTCCGCGAGCAGGAGGTTGACGCCCTTGCGGGCCTGTTCGACCGCTTCGGGGTCGTTGATGCCGGCGTAGAAGCGCGACTTCTCCTCCCACATCAGGCGAGCGCCGACCGGATCCTCGATCGTGCCGCGACCCTGCAGCGTGCGCAGCACGTCCGAGTCCGACTGGACGTGTTCGAACCCGCCCAGGTCCGGCTTCGGGTTGTTGTCGGGATCCGCGCGCCACGCTTCGTACTCGGTCCGCAGCGTCGACGCCCGGTCCTGGTGATCGGCGCGCCATTCGCCGGGGTCGATCACCCGTTCCTGGCGTGAGTCGCCATCGCGGCGGATCACCAGTTCGTCCTCGCCGGTGGACGGGTTGCGGCGGACGAACGCCATTTCGTTGTTGCTCATCCGACCTTCCTCGCGGAGGCGGGTGGACACGGCGTCGACGCTGTCGCGGTCAACGGACGAGACCCAGCGGGTGGCCTGGTCGCTGTTGGCGGTCGATGCCTCTGCGTGGTGGCGATCGGTGAACAGTTGGTTGTGGGCCTCCGCGAACGCCCGGTCCTCGATCTGCTGTCGGCTCCACGGCGGGTCCGCCTGGGCGAGTTGCTGGGTGAGGTGCTCGATCCGCGAGGCGATCTCGGGGTCATCGGCACCGGGCGGGGTGAGCCCGCCGCGGCGATAGCTGCCCCGAGCCTCCTCGGCGAAGTCGCTGTATGCGCCGCGCTCCCAGTGCTGGCGGGGGATCTCGATGAGGTCGTGGCCGCCGTCGGGGCGTGGTCGACGGATCACCATGCGAGCGTCGCGGTCCGCGCCGAGCGAGGGCCGCGAACCCGGCGTGGAGAAGGTGTCCATCACGACCTGGTCGCCAGGGCGAAGCATGGCCTGCACCTCGGGCACATTCGCCACGGTGCGGGCGACAGTGGTGTGATCGGAGCGGTCGTAGAGTTGGTTGCGGGTGTTGATGATGACACCCTGAACCTCGGTGTCGGCCTGCTTGCCGGTTCGGCTCGCGGCGGTGTCTCGAAGACCGGCGAGCACCGTGTGCTCGTCCGTCACCTGGACCTGTTCGCCCGGCCGCGGCGGACGCTGTACGACGCGGGTCACGCCGTCGTCGTCGGTCTGGAGGACGCGGGTGGGCGGCGCGTCCACGCGTCGCCGACCGTCCCAGGCGTCCTGGATCGGTGGCGGTTGGTCGTCGATGCCGATCACGCCACGCGGCCTCGCGGCATCACCGACGCGGGAGAGGATGGCGTCCTCGAGGGTGGGGCCGCCGAGCCGGATGGTCGGGAGCCGCTCGACGGGATCGACATAGCCGTCGTAGGCGCCCGGGATACGGGTCATCGAGCCGCCGACCCGTCCACCGATCGAGCCGCCGCCGTAGCCGGCCAAGCCGTCGACGAAGCCCTCTTCGAAGGATCCGCCCTGCATCCATGTCGACCAGCCGGCGGCGACGCCGCCGAGGCCGGCGCGGCCTAGCTGCTGTCCCACGCCCGGGGCCATGCGGTCGAGCAGGCTCCCGGCGACATGGCTGGCGGAGCTGCTCGTGTAGGTGACGCGGGCGATGCCCATGGCCTGTTCGTGAGTGAGGCCGTCGAGGCGAGCCCGCGTGTATGCCTCCATCGCGTCGCCGGCGCCGTTCAGGCCGGCGGTGAACCCGACGGGTATCGGGAGCATGTTGACCCGCCCCATGACGGCGTCGCGTCCGCCGGCGAGCACGCCGAGGCCGACACGGGCTGCGACCTGCTCCGCCGATTCGCCGCGCTGGACGGCGAGGGCGCCTTCGGACCCCGCGTTGATCGCGGCGAGACCGGCGGCGGTGTAGCCGACACCGGCCGGACCGGTGACGACGACCATCGCGGTCCGTGCGGCTGCCTCGGTGGTGCGTGCGACGAGTTCGCCGCGGCGGGACCATGTCGCGACGGTCTCCTGCCATTCGGCTTCGGACTGCGACTCGGCCATCTGGTCCCACATCCAGCCGGAATAGATCTCGGCCAGAGAGTTGAAGTCCTCGTTCTCGATGGCCGCGTCGACTGCGGCCTCGAGTTCCGGGTTCGACTCGGCGGCCTGGAGCGCGCCCTCGAGGGCACGGTCGCGGCCGCGGAGGGTCGCCTCCTCCCACGCCTCGATGAGGGCGCGGTCGTGGGCCATCGCGAGCTCGTCGGCCCGGCGGGCGGCGTCCCAGTCGCGACGGCGCTGGCTGTCACGCCACTCCTCGTCGGTGCGGGTCCAGAAGTCGCCGGAGATCTGGCGGCGGACGCGGTCGGCGTAGGCGTCAAAGGCCGCCGGGTCGTCGAAGTAGATGCGGCGCCCGAGGTTCGGGTCGTAGATCGAGAGCTCACCGATCTGCTCGGCGATGATCGCCTGGGCCTCGTCGGCGGGAAGTGAGCGCCAGCGGTCGGCCTCCTCGTCGAAGAACTCGAGGGTGCCGTCCTCGCCGACGGTCAGCGTGTCGCCCCACTGGTCGACGATCTGTGACCCGGGTGGATAGCGCCCCGGAGTCGGTGGCTCTTCGGGCGGGTCGGGCGGCGCGAGATCGGAGATTCCGTCGAGACCGTCGATGAGGGAGTCGACACCCCCGCTCGGGTCGTTGCGGATCGCATCGATGAACTCGTCGCGGCTGAGGCCGGCGTCCGCGAGCGCGGTCGCGAGCATGCCCCCGCTGGCGAGAACCGCGATCACGGCCGCAACCGCCGCGGCGCGGGTGGCATCGTCGTCCGTCTGCTCGTCCTCGGGCAGGCCGACGGAGCCGACGTCCTCGATGACCTCGTCGGCTCCGGCGAGCGCCTCGAAGATTCCGGGACTGCCGTCGATCCACTCGATGGCGACATCGTGGAACTGGCCCAGGAAGGCGACGACCTCCGGCGAATCGGGCGAGCAGTGGTGGCACTTGTAGCGGTAGGTCCCCCAGGGCATGCTCGCCCGGATCGTGACGTCGGGTCCGTCGACGAGCTGGTTGTCGACCCAGACCATGATCCAGCTGCCCTGGTCGTCGATCTTGTGCATCGAGACGATCTCGCAGGTCGGGTCATCCGCCGTGATCGTCACCGCGGTGCCGTCCGGGTTCTGCGCACACACCCGGGCGGCCGGCGTGTCGGCCGGACGGTCGAGGAGCGCGAGGGTCTCGTCATCGCCCCATGTGGTGGCTGTGTCGGGCCCGGCGAAGCTGAGGGCGAGCTCGTTGCGGGTTGCGCCCTTCGCGTCGCTGCCGAACTGGAGTGGATCGAAGAGCGACCCGTCGTTGCACACCGCCTCGTTCGGGTTGGTGAACATCGGACCGAGCACCCCATGGGCCTGGATCTCGAATCCCGGCGTCTCGAGCTGGGGGTAGAGCTCCACCCGGGAGGGACAGGGACTGGACCGCTGGTCGCGGGGGAGAGCCGGGGGAGCGGCGGCAAGCGCGGACTCGGCGTCGAAGCCTTCGATCTCGCACGGCGCCCGGAACGCGCTCTGGCCGACCGAGTCGAAGGGCGTCTCGGGTTCGCCGTCGCGGGTGTAGACGGCCCCGGCGAGCTGACCCCGGCTGGAGTTCGGCACGGTCGACGCGACGATCCGGCCGCACTCCTCGACGCCTTCGGCCGTCCACAGGTTCTCGGCGTCGAACGGGACGTTGAGCATCGTCGCCCGGGTGAGATCGCCGGTGATCGCATCGCCATAGACGTTGATGTCGTCGAGCGGGCCGAGCAGGGTCTCGGTGCTGGGCTCGGCTCCTTCCCGATTCGCGAGCTGGCTTCCTTCGCCGTCGTAGTCGATCGAGCAGCAGACACCGTCGTCTCGCAGGTCGAACGTGAACGTCTCGGTGACCGAGAAGCTCGAGACGGCGAGTCCCTCGGCGTCGATCTGATCCCACTCCAGGGTCCGCGTGATCGGGTCGGGGGCCGTCGCGAACGCCCGGGGAACCTCGAGCGTGACCCACGGCTTCTGCTGGCCGAAGAAAAGGCCGCCGTTGTAGTCGATGTCGTCCCACGGCACGAGGTCGATGAGGCTCTCGTGGGCATCGCAGCGCGGCTGCCCTTCCTGGCGAAGCTGGGGACAGATCGGGAGGTTCGCCGTCTCCACCGGCGGCTCGTCGACCGGCGCCTCGTCCTGGTCGTCCTCCTGGGCCGCGGCCGGCGCATCGACCAGCAGCGGCGCGCCGACGAGGGACCCGACGACCAGGAGCAGCACGGCGACCCCGCCGCCCCGCTTCAGCTCAGCGAACCGGGGCTGGCGACCGACCATGAGCCCGACGGTGATCGCGGCCGAGGCGAACGACAACGCGATGCCCAGGTGGATGACACCTGTGCGGTTCAGCAGCCCGGCGATCTGGATGAGGACGAGTCCGCCGGCGAAGGCGAAGAGCGCGATCACGCCCCGCTTGGCGAAGACCGTGTCGCCGTCGGCGCGCAGCGACAGGTTCCGGCCCTGGAGAAAGCCCAGGAGGCCGCCGCCGGCCAGCGCCGCGACCACGGCCCACACGGGCGCGCCCCGGGCGAACAGTGAGATCGAGACGACGGCCATGACGGCGGCCAGCCCGATGCGGATGAACTCCATCACCGGACGGATGCGGGTCTCCTTGCGCATCAGGAGCAGCGCCATGAGGAGACCGAGAAGGGAGACGACGAGACCGACGATCGCGAAGATGCGCAACGCGGTGCGCATCCATCCGCTCAGTGGTTCGGAGGGTCCGGGCACACCGACGGCGGTGCCCGGCGACGCGGTGTCGTCGCCGCCGACCTGGATCGGTGGTGCGCCGGTGTCCGTGAAGTCCGTACTGCCGAAGAACGAGGGGCCGCCGACACCGGGCAGCGGCGGGCTGTCGACCCGGTCGGGCGTGTAGATGGCGGACAGGTAGTCGGGGAGCGGCGTCCAGACGCGCTCGATGCCCGCCTCGTCGCAGTCCGTTGCCTGATCGAGGACCTGCCCGCGGATGCCCTGGCCCGCGGTGAACCAGGGCGCGGGGTCGTAGGTGGCGCGGTCCACGCCCGCGTAGATCGTGATCTCGGCGGCGATGCCGTCACCGCCGATCACCTGCAGCCGTGGTCGCGGCGACTCACCGAAGTCCTCGCACGCGCGCCGCTGCGCATCCAGGCTGCTGCGATCCGTCGCCCAACGGAGCGCAAACTCGATGCGTTCGAAGTTCTCGTCGTCGGTGCCGTTGTAGACGCAGGTCGCGATGAGCAGGTCGTTGGGGCTGCTTTGCGTCGCATCGGCCGTGACATAGTTCGCGATCGCCGGACAGGTGATCACGACCGGCTCGTACTGGCACCGCGTCGTGAAGGGTTCGAGCGCGTCGAGGTGGCCCGTCCAGCCGTCGATCACCATGTCGCGGGGATCGCCGAGGAGGTCCATCGTGTCCGCGTTGCCGCTGATCGTGATCGTGCGGGCCCACCCGTCGCCGATCGCGCCCGTCTCGTAGCGGGGGTTGGTGCCGTTCGAGTCGTCGAACGCAGCCTCGGCCGCGCACAGGGAGCCCGAAGAGCTCAGCTGCGTCGCCGCGCGGAGGATGACGTCGAAGCCGTAGAAGACACCGTCGTCGAGATTGATCTGGTAGCGGCACTGGATCTGGATCGTGGACGGAACCACGGCTCGACCCTCCGAGAGACCGCTCCCCGGGCCGGACGGAGCCGCGACCGGCTCGCGCAGTCCGTCAACGGGAAGGGACGGGCAGGCGAGGTCCTCCACCAGCGCCTCGAGGTCTTCAAGGGCGGCGGTCGGTTGCGGCTGGTCGTCCTGGGCGGCCGCAGGCGAGCCCGACAACACGACGAACGCCCCGAAGGTGGCCAGGATTCCCCGGAAAACGGCGAATCGGAGGGTCGATGAAGAGTGCGCGCGCGTCATCACTTACGAAGGTGTGACATGGCCTGTTCCATCGCTGTTCCACCGGATCCGGGTGCCGGCGGAGCGGTATCGGGCGCACATCCCGGTGTCCACACACTCGGCGAGGTGGTTGCCGAGCTCCGGGTCGACGTCTCCGATCCGGGCGATGGCCCGCTTGAGGTGCTTCGTCACGTTGACCCGCGCTCGGTCGGCATCGGTCGTCGCTCGGCGGGTTCTTCCGCCGAGCCCGGTCGCGGCCGCGAGCTCGGCTTCGATCGCGGCCTCCTCCGTCGCCAGCGCGGTCGATGCCGCTGCGTCGCCGCGACGGTCGGCCTCGTCGAGCTCGTCCTTGATCGTGCGGAGCCGAGCCGCGTAGGCGGTGCGGGCATCGTCGTCCAGGAGCGGATCGGCGCCGCCCGGGTCGATCATCGCTCCGGGTCGTCCCTCGATGGTCGCCGCGAGCTCGAGCGCATGGCGTTCGGTTTCAGGCCGGGTCACG
>BQJV01000112.1 GCA_021604885.1 Acidimicrobiales bacterium | reverse complement strand
CCGGCGACCACCTCGGAGCCTCCGGCGACCACCTCGGAGCCTCCGGCGACCTCCACGGAGCCGGTGCCGACCGTGCTTCCCCCGCCCGCATCTTCGGTGCCGCCGCCCGAACCGCCCGGCCTCGCGGTCACCGGCGCCCCGGGCCCCGCAGCCGTCCTGTTCGGAGCGGCGTTGATCGCGATCGGCGCCCTGATGGTCATGCGGGCGAGTCGGCCAGGCGGTGCCAGCCCGTTCCGGTCCTAGACTCCCTCCCCGTGAGCGGGGCCGGCCAGACGTACCACCTGACGACGCTGGGCTGTCCGAAGAACGAGGTCGACTCCGACAAGCTCGAGGGCACCCTCGTCGCCGACGGCATGGCCCGTGTGGACGATGTCGGCGCGGCTGATGTCGTGGTCGTCAACACCTGCGCGTTCATCGAGGAGGCACGGGCCGAGTCGATCGAGACCATTCTCGCGGCGGCCGCCGACCGACGACCCGGTGCACAGCTGGTGGTGACCGGCTGCATGGCGGAGCGTCACGGCGCCGAACTCGCCGCCGAACTGGACGAGATCGACCATGTCGCGCCGTTCGGCGTCTCGCTGCACGCGGAGACGGCGGTGCCCGTCTCCCTCGGGCGGACCCGCCGCGCACCCGACTTCGATCTGCTCAACCTGCCGCGGCCGGCCTCGGCCCGCCCGTGGGCCTATGTGAAGATCGCCGAGGGCTGCGATCGGGCGTGCGGCTTCTGCGCGATCCCGACGTTCCGCGGCCCGCAGCGCAGCCGGTCGATCGAGCAGATTCTCACCGAGGTCGAGCAGCTCGCCGCCCGCGAGATCGTGCTCGTCGCTCAGGACCTTGCGGCGTTCGGTCGTGACCAGGGGGTCGGGGAGCGGGCCATCGTGCCGCTGGTCGACCAGGTCGCCGAGCGCGTGGACCGGGTGCGCCTGCTCTACTTGTATCCGTCGGACCTCAACGCGGCGCTCATCGACGCGATCTGCGCAACCGGCGTGCCGTACTTCGATCTCAGCCTCCAGCACGTGTCGCCGCCGCTCATGCGGCGCATGCGGCGCTGGGGGGACGGCGAGCGGTTCCTCGAGCGCATCGAGACGATTCGGCGGCGCGAGCCGGACGCCGCGTTTCGGTCGAACTTCATCGTCGGCTATCCCGGCGAGACGGAGGACGACCACGACCGGCTGCTCGACTTCGTCGAGGCCGCGCAGCTCGACTGGTGTGGTTTCTTCGCCTACTCGAAGGAGGACGGCACCTACGCCGCGGATCTCGACGGCACGGTGGATGCCGTACTCGCCGCCGACCGGCTCGCGGAGTTGCGCGAGCTCCAGGACCAGATCACCGCGACAAAACGTGACGAACTGGTCGGCGAAACGGTCGAAGTCCTCGTGGACGAACCCGGTATCGGTCGCAGCCATCGTGAAGCCCCTGAGATCGACGGGATCATCGCCGTGCCCCAGACTGTCGAGGTGGGAACCTTCGCCACCGTGACCGTCACCGGCTCCCTGGGGCCCGATCTCGAGGCATCGTGAACGAGCTCGTGCAGCCGCGTCAGGCGGGGATCACCCACCCGGCGAACCTGCTCACGATCACGCGCCTCGTCTTCGCGCCGCTCCTGTTCTGGCTCGTGTTGGACGCCGAGGACACGCACGGCGTCTCGTGGGCGGCCTTCGGCCTCGGCGTGGCCCTCGCGTCCACCGACTTCTTCGACGGCAAGGTCGCCCGTCGTGCGAACGTCGTCAGCCGGAGCGGCGCCTTCCTCGATCCGCTCGCCGACAAGGTGGTCATCCTCGGGTCGGCCTTCTGTCTCGTCGCCGTGGAGCGCTACTGGTGGCTCCCCGTGACGATCATGGCCGTGCGCGAACTCGGGGTCACGGCGTGGCGCAGCCGCTGGATCCGCGAGGGTCTGTCGCTTCCCGCCCGCCGATCGGCGAAGTACAAGACCGTCGTCCAGGGTGTCGCGCTCGCCGCTGCGGTCATGCCCACGCTCGAGGATCAGGACACCGCGGTCGACGTGCTCCTGTGGATCGCCGTGATCTGGACCGTGGTGACCGGGATCCAGTACCTGATCGACGGTCAGAACGCCTTGAGCACGACGGGCGAGTGAGTCGACATGAAGTGTGAAGTGGTCGCGGTCGGCACCGAGCTGCTGTTGGGGCAGATCGTCGACACCAACTCGTCGTGGATCGGCGAGCAGCTCGCGCTGGTCGGGATCGACAGCCACTACCAGACGAAGGTCGGCGACAACCTCGACCGGATGATCGAGGTGCTCCGGCAGGCCGTCGATCGGAGCGACGCGGTGATCGTGTGCGGTGGTCTCGGTCCGACCCAGGACGACATCACCCGCAATGCCATCGCCGCGGTGATGGGCGTCGAGCTGGTCCGCGACCCGGCGCTGGTCGAAAAGATCCAACAGATGTTCGGCGGACGTGGTCGCGTGATGCCGGAGAACAATCTGCTCCAGGCGGACGTGCCGGTCGGGGCCTCGCTCAACCCGGCGATGCCGGGCACGGCGCCCGGTCTGATCTGCCCGCTGACGGGCGGGGACGACGGCAAGGTCATCTACGCCGTCCCCGGTGTGCCGTGGGAGATGCAGCAGATGGTCACCGCCGGCATCCTGCCGGACCTGCAGGCCCGGGCCGGGATCACGGCCGTGCTGCGCAGCCGCACGTTGCGCACCTGGGGGCAGTCCGAGTCCGGCCTCGCCGAACAGCTCGACGAGGAGATCCAGCGCCTCGATGAGGCCGGCACCGCCACGATCGCCTTCCTCGCCAGCGGCTGGGAGGGACTCAAGGTCCGCATCACCGCCAAGGCGGCCACCGAGGCCGAGGTCGTCGAGATCCTCGATGAGGAGGAGGCGCGTGTTCGCGAGATCATCGGCGACATCGTGTTCGGGTTGGACGACGACACGATGGAGTCCGTCGTGCTCCAGCTGCTGCGCGACCGCGGTCTCACCCTCGGCCTGGCCGAATCGTTGACCGGTGGCCTGATCGCCAGTCGCCTCACGAACATCCCGGGCTGCTCGGACGTCTTCCGCGGGGCCATCGTGCCGTACCACCGGGATCTGAAGCAGTCCGTGCTCGGCGCGCCGGACGTGCCGGCGGTTTCCGAGGAAATGGTGCTCGCGATGGCCGCGGGCGTGTGCGAGACCCTGGGGTCGGACGTGGGCATCGCGGTGAGCGGTGTCGCCGGTCCCGACCCGCACGAGGGACTCGAACCCGGCGCCCTGTGGATCGGGTTGCACCTGCCGGATCACTCGGAGGCGATCAACCTCACGCTCCCGTTCGACCGTGAGCGCATCCGGCAGTTCACCTGCATCATGTCGCTCAACCTGCTTCGTACCCGGATCCTCGGAGGATCGTGACATGCGCACCGAACTCGATCTCGACAAGCTCGGCCAGACCGTCCAACAGCTGTACGGCTTCAAGCAGGGCGAGGTGATGAGCGCCATCGTGCACCTCGGCAACCGTCTCGGGCTGTTCGACGCGCTCGCGGCGAACGACGGCGCGACGAGCGACTCGCTCGCGGGCACGACCGGTTTGCACGAGCGGTGGGTGCGGGAGTGGCTGCACGCGATCGCGGCGGCGGATCTCGCCGAGCACGAGAACGGCCGGTTCAACCTCACCCCGGAGGCGAAGGCGACCCTGACGGAACCGGACCATCCCGCGGCGGTGGGCGGCGTGTTCGGGCCGCCGATCACCCATCGCGAGATCGATCGAACCGCCGAGGCGTTCGCCACCGGCATCGGCATGACCTGGGACGAGCACGGCGCGGACACCTGCCACTTCCAGGCGGCCATGGGCGCGGCCGGTCAGAAGACCTGGCTCGTGCCCGTGATCCTCGACTCGATCGCCGGCATGAGTGATCGACTCGCCGCAGGCGCGACCGTCGTCGACATCGGCTGCGGCGCGGGCGTCGCCGCCTCCGCGATCGCCGCCGCCTATCCCGCCTCGACCGTGATCGGCATGGATCCCTCCGGCCACGCGATCGAGGCCGCCCAGGCCCGGGCGACGGAAGCCGGCCTGACCAATCTGTCCTATCGCCAGGGCGTGTTCGACGATCTGGAGGACCTCGACGGTGTGGACCTGCTCCTCACGCTCGACGTGATCCACGATCTCCCGCGGCCCGGCGACGCAGTACGGGCGGCTCGCTCGTGTCTCGCCGACGACGGTGTGTGGTTCGTCGCGGACATCAAGACCCGTGGTGGCCTCGAGGACAACCGCAAGATCCCGGTGCTGCCGTTGATGTACGGCATGTCGATCCTCTACTGCATGTCGTCGGCGATGTCGGAGCCCGGTGGTGCGGGTCTCGGCACGCTCGGCCTCACGGAGGGCGTGTTCGGCGAGCTGACCGCGGCAGCGGGGTTCGGCTCGGTCGACGCCCGTGAGTTCGACGTGGATCCGCTCAACCGCTACTTCGAGGTCCGGGTCTGACTAGGCGAGTGCCTGGCGATAGGTCGTGACATCGGCCTGCCACGCGCCGAACACGCACAACGGCACGTAACCCATCGCCACGTTGATGGCGAGCATCGGGTCGTTGCTCTGTGCGTTGCCGGTGCCGAGACGGGTCACGTCCGGCTCGGTCTCACGCAACCAACGCCACATCTCGGCCTTGAGCCAGCGGCCGACGCCGCGGCGACGATGGTCGGCGAGCACGACGGTGTCCCATTGGTCTGACGCGCCTGGGCGGTGCGTGTTGACCCGCACGGTCGTGTGTCCGACCGGGGCGCCGTCCGGGGTGAGCGCGAGGAGATACATCATGCGATACCCGAGCGCGACGAGGGACGCTTCATCCTCGCGGATGTCCGCTGAGTCGTACACCGTGTCGTTGATGTCGAGGCCCTCCATCGGTGCGTCGCTCATGGCGCTTCGACTGGCGGTCCAGGCGTCGAGGTGCTCGTCCGGGCAGCGGTTGATGAAGCGAACGAGCTGCACGTCGGCCGCCCGCTCGTTGCGCTGATCGATCCAGGAGGCCATGAGGTCGGCATCGACGGCGGCCACGTCGAGCACCGAGATGCGCTCGCGGTAGCGGAGCTCGGCCCCGAGGCCTTCCCAGAACGCCGATTCGGCCGGCAGCTGCGGGCCCCACCCCAGCACACTCGTCCGGCCATCCTCCTCCACGAGGTCGAGCATCGTGGCCAGACCGGCTCGTCCGGCGTCGGGGTCGTCCGCCGCGCCGAAGATCTCGGTGCTGGCGAGGTGAGCGTTCGCCTCGTCGAGCTCGAACTCGAGATGGCACACCGCGCTCGTCTCGTCCGCGTCCAGCACGACGAACCGCTCGTGACGATTGGCGTTCGAGCGATCGTGGGCGCCGAGCAGGCGCAGCTCTTCGGCGGTGATGGGAGGGACCTGCGGGTCGTAGGCCTGCTCGGCCCGCTGTTGGACGGCGAGGGCGGACGCGAACTGCTCGTCGGTCGTCTGCAGAAGGGGGCGAACGTGCATAGTCGACCAGTTTCGCACTTCAGCGCCGGGCCGGCGCGGTAGTTTCGCCGACCGTGCCCCGCTTGTTCGTCGCCGTGTGGCCGCCGCCCGCCGTCGTGGACGCCCTGACGGCGCCCACGCGGGTGGACGCGCCCGGCCTGCGCTTCACCACGAAGGACCAGTGGCACGCGACGCTGCGCTTTCTCGGCTCGTGTGCCGAAGCGGACGCGATCGACGCGCTCCGCGGCGTACGGTTCGAGACGGCGACGGTGCAGCTCGGCCCGACCATCGAGCGCCTCGGTTCAGGGCTCGTCGTGGCTCCGCTCGCCGGCCTGGATGCGATCGCCACGGCGGTTCGGCAGGCCACCGCAGCCGTGGGGGAGCCCGTCGATCCGCGCCCGTTCGTCGGCCATGTCACGCTGGCTCGTCTCAAGGACGGTGGCCCGTGTTCGTTGGACGGTGCGGCCGTTGGGGGCACGTTCACGGTGCAGGAGATCGCGCTCGTGCGCTCGGATCTGCACCACGACGGCGCGCGCTACACGACGGTGGCCACCGTGGCGGCCGAGCCCTAGGGTCCCGCGATGCCCTTCATCGACGTCGGCGATCTGCGCGTCCACCACGAGTTCCACGGCGACGGACCGCCGCTGCTGCACATCTCGGGCTCCGGTGGCGACCTGCGCACGTCCGCGCCCGCCCAGAACGCGCTCAACCGGGACTTCCGTGGCCTCCACTACGACCAGCGCGGGCTCGGGCAGACCAGCAGGGGCGATCGGCAGCCGACGATGGCCGACTTCGCGGACGACGCCGCGGCGCTCTGCGCGGCGATCGGGTGGGACCGCTGCCACGTCGTGGGCACCTCGTTCGGCGGCATGGTCGCCCAGCACCTGGCGATCCGCCACCCCGCGCTCGTCGACCGTCTCGTCCTCAACTGCACGTCACCGGGCGGCGACGCGCCGTCCTACCCGCTGCACGAGCTGCAGTCGCTCGACGCCGATGCGTGGGCCGACGCGTGGATGCCCATCATGGACACCCGCTACGAACCGGGCGGCGAGATCCCGGGGCTCGAGGGTTTCACCCAGATGATCCGGGAGCGCCAGGCAGCTCCGATGTCCGCCGCTGCTGCCGAGGGGTTCGCGGCGCAGCTCGAAGCGCGGCGCGGTCATGACGCGACCGCCGGGCTGGCGTCGATCGATGCACCGACACTCGTGTGCGCCGGCCGATTCGACGGGATCGCCCCGGTCGGCAACGCCCAACGCATCGTCGAAGCGATGCCCGACGCCCGACTCGACGTCTTCGACGGCGGTCACGCGTTCATGGTGCAGGACCGCCGCGCCATGCCGGCTATCCGCGAGTTCCTGCTCGGCTGAGCGCCCGCAGCGTCAGCGCGAGGCGGGGCCGCGCTTGCCCTTCGGCCCGCCGCCCTTGCCCTTGGGGCCGCCCTTGCCTTTGGGACCGCCCTTGCCTTTGGGCCCGCCCTTGCCCTTCGGCCCACCCTTGCCTTTCGGTCCGCCCTTGCCGCGGTACGTCTTCGCGGCCTTCTTGGCGGGGCGCCGGCCGGACCCGCCTCCGGAGCGCGTGCGGGGCTTGCTGGATCGGCGCGACTGCTGACGGTTCTCGCGCGGCGGCCGCTGCTCGTAGTGATCCTCGTCGTCGGGCGGCAACTCCGGCAGCTCGCCACCCTCGACCGCCGGCGGAGGCGTGATGTCCTGGGGCAGCTCCAGGCGGCGCTTCATCGCCCGCACGAGCTTCACCTGCCCCGGGTCGACGAACGAGACGACGCGGCCGGTCGCCCCGGCCCGCGCGGTACGTCCACTGCGGTGCACATAGGCCGAGTCCTCGTCCACGGGGTCGAAGTGCACGACGCACTCCACACCGTCCACATGGATGCCACGGGCGGCGACGTCGGTTGCGACGAGCGCGTGGGCCTTGCCGTTGGAGAAGTCGTTCAGGGCGCGGCTGCGTTGGGCCTGGGAGCGGTTGCCGTGGATCGCGGCGGCCTTCACCCCGAGGCGGCCGAGCTGCTTGGCGAGCCGGTCGGCACCATGACGCGTGCGGGTGAACACGATCGTCGGACCGAACGTTGCGATGACGGACGCCAACAGCGGCACGCGATCGATGCGCGGGAGCTCCCAGAAGTGGTGCTCCATGGCCTTGAGGTCCGGGGCGGACGGGCCGACCTCGTGACGGCGCGGATCGCGCTGATAGCGCTCGATCAGCTTGCCGACGTCGCCGTCGAGCGTGGCCGAGTAGAGCACGGTCTGACGCGGCCGGGCGGTCTGATCGAGGATCCGCTTCACGACGGGCATGAAGCCCATGTCCGCCATGCGATCGGCCTCGTCGACCACCACGATGTTCGCCGCGCCGAGATCGACGGCGCGCCGGGCGATCAGGTCCTCCAGTCGCCCGGGGGTGGCGACGAGGATGTCGACGCCGCGCTGGAGCTTCTTGATCTGCGGCTCCAGTCCGACGCCGCCGTAGACGGCGAGGATCCGGCGGTCCATCGCCTCGGCGAGGAGTGCCAGGTCGGACTTGATCTGCTCGGCGAGCTCGCGGGTGGGGGCGAGCACGAGTGCGCCGGGGCGACGGCTCTCGGCCCGCTCGACCGCGGTGATGAGCGGGATGCCGAACGCGAGGGTCTTGCCGGATCCGGTGGGAGCGCGGCCGACGACGTCGTGGCCGTCGAGGAGGTCGGGAATGGTCGCGGCCTGGACGGGGAAGGGCTCGCGGATCCGCTGTCGGTCGAGGACCGCGACAATCGGTTCGGGCACGCCGATGTCGGCGAAGGTGGGAGACATGGAAAGACGATTCCGCAGCGGGATGGTCGTCGGCGACCGCCGCGCGACATGTCCGGTGCCGTTCCAGGCTATCGCCGCGAGTGGATCGCCCTCGCGAGACACGTGTTCGGTTGACGCTGAGCGTGCGATTGGGCACGCCCGGTGGTAGAACGCCGTCCAGAAGGGTGAGGAACGATGCGCCGAACCGTGATCATGATTCTGGGTCTTCTCGCCCTCGCGGGCGGCACCTCGGGTCAGTTCATCGATCTCGGTCCCGAGTCGCCGGCGCTCGGCGCGGTGGCGGGCGTGGCCGTCGAGGCGCCGCTCGTCGATGTGGAGCTCCGCTTCGGCTTCACCGGTGCGAACCAGCTCGTTGCCGTGCCCGCCGACGTCACGTCCATGCAGGTCACCCTGTGTGGC
>BQJV01000111.1 GCA_021604885.1 Acidimicrobiales bacterium | reverse complement strand
CCGCCATCGTCACCGCCGTCGTCGCCACCGTCATCCTGACCGGTGACGTCAGCGTCGTCGGTGTCGTCATCGCCGCACGCGGCGGCAATGAGCGAGAACGCCAACAGGATCGCCAGCAGACTGGCGAGTTTCTTGGACATGTTGTTCCTTCCGACTCCCGCGCTGAGCCCCTCCAGACAACCTCCACGAGGTTGACTCGGCACGGCACGGCGAAGTCTCATCACTTGGGTGAGGCGGCAAGTTAGCGCCGGATCGTGCCGGTGGGAACGGTGCGCGCGATGTCGCACGTCGCGATCGACGCTCACGGCACCCGAACGCTGCCCGGATTGAACAAATCGTCAAGCCGCAAATCCGCTCGGCACCTGCGAAAACGGCACTTTCCGGGATGGTCGACGGGGCACCGGAAAACACCGAACGGGCGAACATTACCGTTTCAGAAAAGTTTTGATGAACGCCGTTCATTCACGGTTCTACTCGAACTTCGTTCCGGCGTCCTTGAGGTAGTCGAGCCAGCGCGCACCGGCGTCGTCCGCGAGCTCTCCGGGACGATAGGTGACCCCGTGCAGCGTGCCGGTGTAGCGGAACGGTCCGTGCCGCTCGTAGATCTCCCAACTCACCGGCGAGCGGCGGTCGAGTCCGACGTCGATTCCCTCGAACGGCGCCATCGCCATCAGCACCGGCAGCTCGTCGGCCGCGGCGACGACCGCGTCGGCGACCACGACCTCGGCCCGCCAGAGACCGTCGCCGACGTTGGTCATCCGCAGCCCCACCGAGCGCGTCCCCGCGGGGACGTCGCCGGCGTCGACCACGGTCATCGATCCGTAGCCGTTGAATGCGAACGCGAGCCGACCGTGCTCGATGTACATCGCGTACCCGCCACCCTGATCGCCGTGGGCGAACAGCATCCCCTCGTCACCTTCGGCGTAGTCGAGGTCGACGTCCACGGCCCAGTCACGGGAGAAGATGAGCTGGAGCGCGCGCCAGCGTTCGAGCGTCGGCGTGCCGGGTCGGATCATCGTGTCCACGGCGAGCTGGGCGTCCCACGGCGGCTTCTCGATCATCTTCACGGCGTTGCCCTCGTCGAGCGGGAACACCTGGTTCGCCCACGCCGCGTCCTCCCACGCGTCGACCAACTCGTTCAGCTTCTCCGGATGCTCGGCCGCGAGGTCACGCGACTCGGACGGATCCTCGGCGAGATGGTGCAGCTCCCACGACTCGTCCGAGAACGCGGTGCGGGGCTGGCGCAGTGTCACCGCCGACCAGCCCTCGCGGTAGAAGCCGCGGTTGCCGATCATCTCGTAGTACTGCTCGGGGTGGGTCGACTCGGCCGCGCCGTCGCCGAGGCTGTCGGCGAAGCTCGCACCGGCCGGCTCGGGAAGCGGCTGCCCGTCCTTCATCGTCGGGATCGTGACGCCGGTCAACTCGGCCAGGGTCGGGAGCAGGTCGGTGATGTGCTGGTACTGGGTGCGGATCTCACCCTGCGGCTCGAGTCCGGCCGGCCAGTGCACGATGAACGGCACCTGATGGCCGCCCTGGTGGGTGTTGATCTTGTACATGCGCAGCGGCGTGTTCGACACCATCGCCCACCCGAGCGGGTAGTGCGGCAGCGTCTGCGGGCCGCCCATGAGGTCGAGCCGGGAGTGGTCGAGCTCGATGTCCTCGAACCCATCGCGGCCGGCCTGCAACAGCAGGGTGCGGAAGTACTGCGACGTGCCGTCGTACTGCCCCTCGCGGGAACCGCCGTTGTCGGACGTGAACACGATGATCGTGTTGTCCCACTCCCCCATGGCTTCGAGATGCTCCCGCAGCCGGCCCACGCTCTGGTCCACCGAGTCGACCATGCCCGCGAAGATCTCCATGTAGCGGGCGAACGTCTCACGCTGCACGTCCGTGAGGTCGTCCCAGGCGGTGACCTCGTGGTTCTCCTCGGTGTTGCGGGGCGGGAGAGCGGTGCCCTCGGGGATGACACCCAGTTCGAGCTGGCGTTCATACCGCTGGCGACGGACCGCGTCCCAGCCGGCGTCGTACCGACCGCGGTACTTCTCCATGTCCCGCGGCTTCGCCTGGAGCGGCGCGTGCACCGCACCGTGGGCGTAGTACAGGAAGAACGGCTTCGTCGGGTGTGACGACCGGACCTCGTCGATCATCGTGATCGCCTGATCGGTCAGGTCATCGGTGAAGTAGTAGTCGTCCGGATACTGGTCCGTCGTGATCGCGTGGTTGTCCTCGTAGAGCCGATGCGGCTGATGGAAGTTCGTGAAACCGTCGAGGATCCCGTAGTAGCGATCGAAGCCCTTCTGGAGCGGCCAGCTGTGCCGCGGGCCCGCGTCGCTCAGGTTGGCGTCCTTGCACAGGTGCCACTTGCCGACCATGAGGCTCGCCCAACCGTTGTCGCGGTAGAGCTCTGCCATCGTGACGGCGTTGTCACGGATCTCGTGGGCGTACCCCGGGAAGCCCGGATCGCTGTGGGCGACATGGCCCATCCCGGCGAGATGGTGGTTGAGGCCGGTGAGCATCGACGCCCTCGTCGGCGAACACATCGGGTTCACGTGGAAGTTGGTGTAGCGCACGCCGTGCGCCGCGAGGCTGTCGAGTTCGGGCGTGTCGATCTCGCTGCCGTAGCAACCGAGGTCGGCGAACCCGAGGTCGTCGGCCAGCATCACGATGATGTTCGGCGCCTTCTCCGGAGCCGTCGGCGGCTGCGGCCACCACGGCTTCGAGGTGGAGAAGATGCGGCCGACCTCTCCTTCGAAGCCGGCGTACGCGGCGGTCGGATCGGCGGGGCCCTGCGTGCTCGTCACCGCGCCGTTCTAGTCGACGCGGGACGGGCGTTTCCTGGCGGAGTGGGCTAAGCAAGCGCGATGCGTCTGAGGTTCGCAGTTCGCCATGGTGTCGTTCGCCCGGCCCGAGACGGTGATGAGGCTCACTTTGAGGTCGAACTGACACGCGCACCATCAGATGCTCCACCGCTCGTCCTGGCTGGCGATTTCGCAGACGGGCGCATGACCTTGGAATCGTGGACGATAGGCGAGAAGGAGCCGGGCAAGCTGACGATCCATATGCGGGTGACCGAGCAGGGCTCCGCCATCTCAGCACCATCGCCAAGTCTCGCCGCTGACCGACTCTGCGAAGCTCTCGCTCTTCTGCCCTCGAAGTACGCGGGCGTCCTTGACTCGGACGGGCTGCGGTCAGCGCTCCGAGATCAGGCTGCCGCAAGGACCGAGACCACGCTCAACCAGTTGGATAGATCGAGCGTGATGCTGTCCGGCGCAATAGCAGATGCTGATTACTCAATCTCGAGGCGGCTAGTCGCTGATCTCGCGATTCTGGAGCAACGGACCGTCTTCTTCGCCCAGGCCGACGGTGCCTCGGAGACGACACTCTCAAACATTGCCACCAGATGCAGGCGCGCCATTGACGCGCTTGCGGCGCTCGCCGAGGCGCAACTTGCGAGCGATAGCCTTCAGGCGGCCGAACGGCAGGCGCTGCTTAGCGAGGGCGAAGCGCGTCGGGAGCGCTGGGTCCGCCGGCTCGTACCTCCGGCACTGGCGACGCAGGCATGGGCGGCAGCACCTCCACCAATCGCAAACTCCTCGGCGTGGGCGCGAGCGCTGAGTCTTCTCGCCCTGTCAGCGTTGACCGCAGCAGCCGGCGGCATCGTTCTCGACCGGATTGATGCGGATCCGTCTAGCCAACGGACGCCGGTTGCAGCGGTCGACAGGTGGTTGGCCACAATCGGGGTTCTGCTAGTTTGCGCGGCAGTGTTGGCGACGCGGGAGCAGCTTAGGTGAAACGCAACAATGGGATTCCGACAGACACAGCCAGTCTTGCGGACATGCTCCCAACGCTCGCGGCACCTCTGCCAATGGCGGACGCGCCTCGCCAGTTTCGGCGCACCGTGGAACGCGATCCGGCGCCGCCGGTGCCATATCTCCCTGCCCGCCTCTCGCCAACATCTGTGGTCGATCAAGACAATGGCGGACAAGTCGAGAGACTTCTGCTAATAGCTGCGCCTGGAGCGGTCGGAAAGACGTCGCTCGCGCACTACCTGGCCAACGAGACGGGCAACCCTCTTTGGCTCCTAGAGCGCCTGACGATCGGAGATGGCACACTCCTTGCGATCCTCGGGACTGTCTACGGCCTCGACGGGCAGGCGCGGGTCCTCGAGCTCCTCAGGGACGGCGACGTCTGCATTATCCTCGACTCCTTGGATGAGGCGCTCATAGGTCCGAACTCATTCGGAGCACTCACCAGTCTTGCCGGTGATCTCGAGGAGATCGTATCGCATGCTCCCGCGGGTAATCCCGTCGTTGTCGTCCTCGGACGGGTCGAGAGCATCTCGAACCTGCATGCCGAGTTGGACTTCAACAACGTGAGACACACCTTCCTGGAGCTGGAGTATTTCGACTTCGACGCAGCCGCTGGGTTCGTCAGCGCAAAGCTCGAGAGCGCGCGCCGGTTGGACCACGACTACTCGGGTCCACTGGACGACGAGGACGAGCGAATCAATGGCACCCTGGAGTCATTCCTTAACCTCGTTCATCCGACCGCTGAGGCAGATCTGCCCTCCAACTGGGAAAACCTGACCGTGCGAAGCTTTCTCGGCTACGCCCCGGTTCTATCATCGCTCGCTGACTTGCTCCACGAAGGCGAGACGCTTAGCGGCTCGTCTCCCTTTGGCGAGGCGACCGTGGCCGCTACTGACGGCGAGGGAGACGCGACTCTACTTGTTGACCATTGGGAGCCAATTCTTCGACTCTGTCAAGCTCTTTGCCAGCGCGAACAGCCCAAGCTCGAAGATCGACTTGCGAACGAGATCGAGCTCGGTGGCGCAGCGTACGATCCTCTGACTCAGGTAGAACTCTTGCTCGACTATGTGGCTGGTGCTGGTATGACGCGGACACCAGAGTGGTTAAAGGTCGAAGATCAGGCGATATATCGGGAAGCAGTGGCTCAGCAGCGTGAGTCTCATCCCTTTCTCAACCCGTTCCGGCCCGCCGAACCGTCGAGTCCACGCGAGTTCTTTTCGAACTCCGTGTTCTACGAGTACGCACTCGCCACAGCGGCGACGCAACTCAGTAACGGGCAATTCGAGCAGCTTCACGACCAATTGGCGAAGTTCGGCCCGCTGGCTCTTGGCCCAGTGTTCGGGCGCTTGGTGCTTAGGCTGAGTCAGGAGCCCGGCCGCGCGATTCCGCTCGCTGCAACAGGTCTACTCATTCGATCGCTCGGGGAGTCGCGGTCGAACGCGATTCACCCTGTGATCGAGATTGGGGAGTTGGAGGTTCCTCCTGGCGCCGCACGGGCGCTGAGCATCCGGGTGGCCGACGACGCCGCAGTTAGTGGGAGCGTGGAAATCGGCGACGCAGTTTCGCCCGAGATCTCCCTCGGAGGGACGTTCGGCGACATCTTCCTTGATGTCCCGTGGTTGAACGTCCGACTCGGCGGCAAGGGTGGGTGGCATTCGTTCGTCGCGGCGGGCGACGTCTTCGTGCGATGCGCCGACCTGCGATTCGCGTCACCGGACCTGGTCATCACCGAGTCAGGCACCCTTCACCTAGAGGTCCACGGCGCGGTCGAAGCCGATCACTTCGAGCCGCCAGAGATGCGTTCAGACGAACAGCTTCGTTTCTACTGGGGCGATGGGACAGCCCCGGCGGCGGACTCTCTGCCCTGGCCGTGGGCGACGCTTCTGAATGGCCCCGTTCCGGAAGCCGGATCTAGCGCCATCGCCGCCGCAGCGGCCGAACTAAGACAACTGTTCTCCGCAATATTTCACAACGTGACTTCCGCTCGCCGAGGCGGCGGGATCAAGGCGTGGCAGGGCGGTCTTGAGAGCACGATCAGCGGCGGAGGCAACCGCCTGCGACGAATGTACGACTTCGCCACGGACGAAGGCCTAATCAGAACGACGGACGGCCTTTGCAGAATCGAATTAACGCAGTTCGGTCTTGATCTCGCGGCGATTCGGTCTGAGGACACCCGCGACAGTTCGCTGTACGACTTCCTCGATCGCTACATGCGCAGCTAGCCTCGCTCGCCCGAGACTGACCCTCAGCCCTCCGCAGCACGCGGCGAGGCGACCGGCGAAGCCAAGCATTTCGGCTATCCGCTTCAAGCGGCGAGCATTGGCCTCGCGGCCGCGGGTGCTCCCCGACCGGGACTGACGCGGTCCCGGTTCAACATTCGCCCGGATACGACGATGGCGCCTCCCATGGGAAGCGCCATCGACGTCCGATCCCCCAATCGGACACCGGTGATGATCTTACCGCACGGCGCGGTCAAGTCACTTCTTGAAGAACGCCGGGCTGGTCGCCTTCTTCGGGATCTCGGCGAGCGGCGTGGCGACCTGCTCCACGGTCGGCCCGTGCTCGGCGGCGAGCGGTGCCAGCGCATCGAGGTCGAAGCGGTACAGCTCGGCCGCGTTCTCGCTGAGGACGCGACGCATGTCCGCCTCGTCCCAATCGTGGAACGCCCGCTGCAGCGACTCGACCGAATACGGGTAGGTGCCCTCGTGGTGCGGGTAGTCCGAGCCCCACATCACCTTGTGCACGCCGAGGGTCTTGATGGCCTCGGCCTCGCCCGGCGACGGGAAGGACGCGCCGATCCACACGTTCTGGTCGAAGTACTCGCTCGGCTTCATCGGGAGGACGACGTCGGCGGAGAACCCGAGCTCCCCGACGCGACCCGACGAGATCTGCATGTGGTACATGTCCATCCGCCGCAGCTCGTCGATCGCCCACGCTGTCCCCTGCTCGGTCATGACGTACTTCAGCTTCGGGAAGCGGTGGAAGACACCGCTCATGATCAGGTGCGACAGGTTGCGATGGGCGAAGAACGGCACCTCCATCAGGAAGATGAGGCCGGACGCCGGGTCGCTGCCGTAGTTCGGCGTGCCGTTGCCGCCGTGTTGGGTGGCGACGAGATCGAGATCCTGCACGGCGGCCCACAGCCGGTCCCAGTGCGGCGACCACAGGCCGGGGAGGTCCACGTCGGGGGCGACATGGGGAAGCATGAACGATCGGAAGCCCTCGGCCGCCGCCCACTCGAGCGTGGTGATCGCGTCGTCGATGTCCTCGAGGAAGATCTGGGGCAGACCGCAGCGCTGGGCGGGGTACTCGTCGGCCCAGTCCTTCAACCAGCGGTTGTGGGCGTCGATGCCGGCCTTGCGCCGCAGGTAGTCGTTCTGGTCCTTCGGCGGATACGCGATGAGCATGCCGGTCGGATAGAAGGGCGGCACGGTGTTGGGAAACGTGATCTCGGCGACGATGCCGTCGTCGTACTGCTCCTGCACGCGGCGCTCGTTGTCCCAGTTGCGGGTGCGGCCGTCGTCCTGGAGATCGCGATACGGGTTCGAGTAGGCGCCGCGCCATTCGGCGAACGCCTCCCGCCACTCGTCGGCGAGGTACTCCTCGTACATCGCCATGTTGCCACCGGCGTGGCTGTCGGCGGAGATGATCGTGTAGCGCTCGCTCATGCTGGCTGGTTCCCTCACTCGGTTACCTAATCATCTTAGACATAGACCTATCCTAATTCAACAGGTAGTGTGGGGAAATGGCCCGCCGACGAGGACTCGATCGAGACGACGTGCTCGACGCCGCCCTCGCGATCGTGGATCGCGACGGACTCGACGCGCTCAGCCTCAAGGCCGTGGCCGACGCCTTGGAGGTGCAGTCGCCCTCGCTCTACAGCCATGTCGACGGCCTCGGTGGTCTCCTCGATGCCCTTGCGATCGCGGTGACTGCGGAGTTCGGCGAGACGCTGCGCGACTCGGTGGTCGGCGTCTCGGGCGACGACGCCGTCATCGCATTCGCCCGGGCCTACCGTCGGTGGGCGACCGCCCGGCCGGGCCGCTACGAACTGTCGCTGCGCAAGGTGGAGGGTGACGAGAAGCGCGCGGCGGGCCTCGGCGCGATCGAGACGATGGACCGGGTGCTCGCCGTCTACGGGCTCTCCGGCGCCGACGCCACCGCCGCGGGCCGATCGCTGCGGGCCGCACTCCACGGTTTCAGCACGTTGGAGGCCGCGGATTCGCTCGGCCGCGGCCGCCACGACGCGAGCTTCGACTATCTCGTCGCCCTGTTCGTCGAGGGCATCCGGGCCGGCACGGAGCTCGCCGAGGTCGAAGCGGTGAGCTAGCGATTCGACACAGACCGCGCCGGGTGGGTACGAGTGGAGGTGTGAAACGTCACCTCGTCGTACCGGTTTTCGTCCTCCTCGCACTGATCGCCGCGGCGTGCGGATCGTCGTCGGACGACCCGGTGACGGGCCCCGACGACAGCACGACGACCACCACCGCCGCCGAGAGCGGCGATGACGGGGACGGCGGCGAATCCACGACCACCACGACCCTCGGGCCGAACACCGCGTCGTTCCGCGGTGTCACCGCGGACACGATCCGCATCGGCATCGCCGCGTTCGACTGGGACCGACTCGCCGCGCTCGGCGTGACGTTCGGGGTCTCCAACAACAGCGACCTGATGGTCGCCGCCCTCGACGAGATCAACGAGCGGGGCGGCATCCACGGCCGGATGCTGGAGCCGTACATCAGCGAGTTCCTCCCCGTCGGTTCCGACGAGTCCGACGCCGCCTGTCTGGAACTGACCGAGGACCACGAGGTCTTCCTCGTCGTCGGCGCCACGCTCAACGAGCAGATCCTCT
>BQJV01000110.1 GCA_021604885.1 Acidimicrobiales bacterium | reverse complement strand
CACGCCGAGTCCGCTGCGCCGTGTGGCGACCCGTCGATAGGCCCGAGCCTGAGCGAGCACGAGACATGCGAGACGGTCGCCGTCGAACGCCGCGGACGACTCGCGCCGCGCCTCGCGATAGGCCGACAGGAACGCCGGGATCAGGTCGGATGCGTGTCGCGAGAGGAGCCGGGCATCAGACAGGCGGGCAGCCCGGCCGGCGAGGCACGTGACATACGTCGCGAGGTCCATCTCCGGAAAGTCGACCGAATCGATGGCGTTGCTCGTGTAGCGCGACGGCTCGGCGTCGAAGATGACGGGTACGCCGTCACCGGCGAGCCACACGTTCGAGAAGCCGAAGTCGCCGTGGAGCGGGACGTGTGGCGTGGGCGCGAACGCGCTCAAGGCGCCGCGTGGCAGCTCGTCGCGAAGGGCTGGCGCCCGGGAACGTTCCTCCTCGGTCGGGAGATCGAGGTCATCGTGGATGCCGGCGAGGGCGCGGGCGACGGCGGCCACGACCGAACCGGCGGCGGCCGCGTCGCCGTCGCGCAGGGCGGCGAGAACCGCTGCGTCCGATGTGCGTGCCGCGCCGAGGAGCTCGAAGTCGATGCGGGGCGGATCGTCGGACACCGAACGCACGACGGGGCTGCGAAATCGCGTCCCACCGATCGCGGCGAGCGCCCGGTACTTCGCGGCGGCTGCCGTCGCCTTGGCGAGATCGTCGTAGTACTTGATGACCCCGTCGGCGCTGCGCTCGGTTGCCCGGGAACGCTCGACACCGGTCGACCGGCCGGACCGCATGGCGTGACGTTAGCGGTCGCCGGCGAGTCGTGGTCGTGACCGCGAGCGGGCGCCGTGCCACGATGACCGCATGACCGACACCGCCGATCGCTCCGCCTTTCGCACCTGCCCGCTCTGCGAGGCGACGTGCGGCCTCGAGATCGAGATCACCGATGGTGCCGTCCGTCGCATCCGTGGCGACCGCGAGGATGTGTTCTCCCACGGGTTCATCTGCCCGAAGGGGTCGACGCTGAAGCAGCTGCACGAGGACCCGGACCGGCTCCGTCGGCCGGTGATCCGCCGAGGCGTCGACGATGCGGGTGCGCCGATCTTCGAAGAGGTCTCGTGGGACGAGGCGTTCGCCGAGGCCGACCGACTCCTCAGCGAGGTGCGCGCCGCCCACGGCAACGAAGCCGTCGGCATGTACCTGGGCAACCCGGGCGCCCACGTGCTCGGCGCCACGACGCACACGCGCCACCTGATCAAGGCGCTCGGCGGGGGAGCGGTGTTCTCGGCGAGCACCGTCGACCAGATGCCTCGCCACGTCGCATCGGGCTACCTCTACGGCAGCGGCGCGTCCATGCCGGTGCCGGACATCGACCGCACGGATCTCTTCGTCTGCATGGGGGCCAACCCCTACGCGTCGAACGGCAGCATCGCGACGGCGCCCGACTTTCCCGGCCGGATCGAGGCGGTGCAGGAGCGCGGGGGTCGTGTCATCGTGATCGATCCGCGGCGTTCACGAACCGCCGAGCAGGCCGATCTCCACATCCCCGTGAAGCCCGGGACCGACGCGGTGCTGCTTGCGGCAGTTGTGCGGCGCCTGCTCGAGCGAGGCGCCCTGCCGGACGACCGGCTCGCGACGTTCGTCGACGGCGTCGAGGACCTGCGCGCGGCGGTGGCGCCGTTCACGACGGAGCTGGCGGCGGCCGCGACGGGCGTCGACGGCGCCACGATCGAATCGCTGGCCGACGAGATCGCGGCGGCCCGGTCCGCCGCGGTCTACGGCCGCATCGGCGTGTGCACGGTCGAGTTCGGGACGCTCACCACCTGGTTGCTCGACGTGATCTCGATCCTCACCGGAAACCTCGACGAGCCTGGCGGGATGATGTTCCCCCACGCGTCGCACGAGCGGGTACGGGCGGAGCGCCCCGGTCGCGCCTACCGGGTCGGCCGTCGGCACAGCCGGGTCAACAACCGGCCCGAGATCCAGGGTGAGTTCCCGGTCGCGGACCTCCCCGACGAGGTGCTCACCGAGGGCGACGGTCAACTGCGGATGATGTTCACCGTCGCGGGCAACCCCGTGCTGAGCTGTCCGGACGGCGACCGGATGGACGAGGCGTTCGCGTCGCTCGACGCGATGATCAGCGTCGACATCTACCTGAACGAGACGACGCGTCACGCGAGCATCGTCTTCCCGCCGCCCGGCTCGCTCGAGAAGAGCCACTACGACCTCAGCTTCACCGGGCTCAGCATCCGCAACGTGGCCAACTTCTCGCCGGCGATCTTCGAGGCCGAAGGTCCGACCGAGGAGGACATCCTCGCCAAGCTCGCGTTGATCGCCCTCGGGTTCGGGCCCGACGCCGACGCGGACGACCTCCACGGGCAGGTGGTGACCGGGCTGCTGCAAGCGGAGATCGACACGCCCGAGTCGCCCGTCGCCGGACGCGACCTCGACGAACTGTTGGCGATGGTCGACGGCGAGAGCGGCAGCGAGCGGGTCCTCGACGCGATGCTGCGCACCGGTCCCCGCGGCGATGGCTTCGGCACGGTCAACGGCGGACTCTCGCTCGCCCTGCTCCTTGCCAACCCGCACGGCATCGACTTCGGTGCGCTCGAGCCTCGGCTCCCGGCGTTCCTACGCACACCGGAGCAACGGATCGACCTGTTCGCCGGGCCGTTCGCGGAGGACCTCGGGCGCCTCGCCGATCGGCTGCCGGAGTGGGCCGACGACGATCGTCTCCGCCTCGTGGGTCGGCGGCATCTGCGCAGCAACAACTCCTGGATGCACAACGTGCAGGTCCTCGTGAAGGGCAAGCCTCGCTGCACGCTGCAACTCCATCCGGACAACGCCGCGGATCTCGGCCTGGCCGATGGCGACGCCGCGATCGTCCGCTCCCGCGTCGGCGAGGTGACCGCACCCGTCGAGGTGACCGACTCGGTCATGCCCGGTGTCGTGAGCCTGCCTCACGGTTGGGGACACTCGAAGCCGGGCATCCGCATGGGTGTGGCATCGGAGCATGCCGGTGTGAACAGCAACGTGCTCACGGACCCGGAAGCCATCGATCCGCTGTCGGGCAACGCGGTCCTCAACGGCATCCCCGTCGAAGTCGTCCCCGCCTGACGAGGCGATGAATCGGCTCGAACCTCCCGATCGCCTCGTGAGCGACGCCGTCGTGTTGGCGCGCGCCCGGCCGAGCCACATCGACGGTTTCCACGCCGCCGTCGAGACCAGCCACGCCGAGCTGCGCCAGTTCATGAACTGGGCTCAGGGCGACACGCCGCAGGCCCGTGAGGTGACGCTCGACGTCCTGGCGACGTGGCAGGTCTTCTGGCGGGAGCGCCGGGAGTTCAACTATGTCATGACCGACCCGGTCACCGGCGAGGTCATCGGCGGGTGTGGCCTCATGACCCGACAGGGGCCGGGGCGGCTGGAGGTCGGCTACTGGGTGCGGTCCGATCGAGCCGCCGCCGGGATCGCCACCGCGGCCGCCCGCCTGCTGACCGACGCCGCGTTCGGTCTGCGTGACATCGAGGCCGTCGTGATCCACCACGATGCGGCGAACGTGGCGAGCGGCCGGGTCGCCGAAAAGCTCGGGTTCACCGAGGCGGTCCGTCGCGAGGTCGACATCACGTCGGTTGGCGAGGTCGGTGTCGAGGTGGTCTGGGAGATCAGGCGAGAAGCCTGGACCTGACCTGCCCGGCGAGGGTCAGGGTTTCCACGGCATCGGCCTGCGGGATGGACATGCAGCGGATGATCACGTCGTCGAAGCCGAGCGCCGCGTACTCGCCGAGCTCCTCGGTGACCCGGTCGACCCCGCCATAGACGATCGCCCCGCGGGGCATCCCCCGGTAGCCCGCCGCGAAGAGCTCGTCACCCAGCGATTCGGCGCGGGTGGCATCGTCGAGGATGATCACGTCCTTGCGCACGATCGCGCGATGCGGCCGCCCGAGTCGGTCCGCCTCGCCGCGGTACACGTCGAGCATCCGCGGGGCGACCGCGGCGGTGACGTGCGGTCCGCCGTACCACGCGTCACCGACCCGGGCGGCTCGCCGCAGCGGTCCGTCGGCTCCTGCGCCGATCCACCACTCGACTCCGGCGGGCGGTCGGGGGCTCACCCGGGCATCGGCGATACCGAGGCGTTCGCTCGATGCGGTCTCGCCGGCCAACAGCTCGGCGATCACCCGGATCGCCTCGTCGAGGACGGCACCGCGCGTCGACAGCTCGGCCCCCATGGCCGCGAACTGACCGGCTCCGTCGCCGATGCCGGTCTGGATGATGAACGGCGCCGGATGCAGCGACGCCATCGTGCCGATCTGTTCGGCGACGAGCACGGGGTTCCACAAGGGCAGCAGGAACAGGCACCCGAGGGGCCGGTCGGGTGCCCACTCCGCGGTCAGACGGCCGACCATCGGCACGTTCTGGTAGTAGGGAACCGGCATCGAGTGGTGGTCGCCGAGGCTGAGCGAGTCGAGCCCCGCGTCGCGGGCGGCTCGCGCCCGGTCGATGATGTTCTGTGCGCCCTCGGCGTGGTTCTCGACGAACTGGCTGGATGAGATCGACACACCGATGCGCATGTCCTGATCCTAGAAGGTGGCATCGGCGCGGGGTTTGGGTCACGCTTTCGCCATGACCGAGCACGGCACCGACCTCACTGCCGATTTCGCCGCCCGCGAAGGCGCCGCCTTCGTCGTGGGCGGGAGTGGGGGCCTCGGGGCTGCGATCTGTCGAGAGCTCGCCGTGCGCGGCAGCGATGTCGCGCTGACCTACCGGGGCAACGAGGACGCCGCGCAGGCACTCGCCGGGGACATCGGCGAGTGGGGCCGGCGAGCGTGGGCTGTGGGCATCGACCTGACCAACCACGCGCAGGTGAAGGCCTCGGTGGATGCGATCGCCGAGGCGGCGGGCGGGATCCACACGCTCGTGTACGCGGCCGGACCACACGTCCCGCAGAAGCACCTCAGCACCGTTGATCCCGGGGATGTCCGCGAACAGCTCGACGTCGACGCCGCAGGGTTCTTCGCGGTCGCTCAGTCAGCACTGCCGTTTCTCCGCGAGGCCGAGGGCAACCTCGTGGCGGTCACGACTGCCGCCACACGGCGGTTCCCCGTGCGTGACGGCCTGTCGTCGATTCCAAAAGCAGCGGTCGAAGCAGCCGTACGCGGCTTCGCGGCCGAGGAGGGGCGCTTCGGCGTGCGGGCCAACACCGTCGGCCCGGGGATGCTCACCGATGGCATGGCGCAGCGTCTCATGGCGACGGGCGACCTCGACGAGCGGGCGCTCGACGCGGCACGCGAGAACATCCCGATGCGTCGGTTCGGCGTGGCCGCGGACATCGCCGAGGCGGTGTGCTTCCTCGCCTCCGACCGTGCTCGATTCATCACGGGGCAGCATCTCGACGTCGACGGCGGATTCACCGTCTGAACCCCCAGGCTTCGCCGTCCGTACACGCACGCTTCGCCGTCCCAACCCACGGGCTGGCTACGGTCAGGCCCATGACCGACACGATCCCGGTTGCCGGCGAGATCCCCGCCGTTCTCTTCCTCTGCGTGCACAACGCAGGGCGCTCTCAGATGGCTGCCGGATTCCTGCGCCATCTCGGCGGCGACGGCGTCGAGGTGTTGAGCGGCGGGTCCACCCCCGGTGACGCCGTGAACCCTGCCGCCGTCGAGGCGATGGTCGAACTCGGCATCGACATCTCCTCGGCCCGGCCCCGCCGGTGGGCGGACAGCGACCTCGAGATGGTCGACGTCGTGATCACGATGGGGTGCGGTGACGAATGCCCCTACGTGCCCGGCACCGTCTACGAGGACTGGCCGCTCGACGACCCGGCCGGGCAGGGGGTCGACGCCGTGCGCCCGATCCGCGACGAGATCGAACGTCGGGTCCGCGACCTCATGCGAAGACTCGGCGTCGACGCGACCCGCTGAGCAGCGGTAACTTCCACGGGTCCGACCCCGAGGAGAACCGTTGTATCCCGGAACCCACGCTGCCACCCGTCCCGATCATCCCGCCGTCGTCATGGCCGCGACCGGCGACGTCATCACGTACGCGGAGCTCGACGAGGAAGCCAACCGGCTCTCGAACGTCTTCCGGTCCATGGGGCTCGAACCCGGCGACCATGTCGCGTTTTGTATGGAGAACCACCCCCGATTCCTCGCGATCTGCTGGGGCGCGCACTACGCCGGGCTGATCTACACGGCGATGAGCAGTCGACTCACGACCGACGAGATGGCGTACATCATCGAGAACTGTGGCGCGAAGGTGTTCATCACGTCGCCGTACAAAGCGGACCAGGCCGCGGAACTGCGCGACCGGATGCCGGCGGTGGAGCTCCGGCTCATGGTCGACGCGACGATCGACGGCTACGACAGCTACGAGGCAGCGATCGAGCAGGCGTCCTCGACACCCCTGCCGAACCGCATCGCCGGCACCGACATGCTCTACAGCTCGGGAACGACCGGACGCCCGAAGGGCATTCTCCCGACCGTGAGTCCGACGCCGCTCGATCAGGCCGGGACGGGCGTGTCGGGTCTCGGCTCGCTCCTCTTCGGCTTCGACGAGGACCAGCGTTATCTGTCGCCCGCCCCGCTGTACCACGCAGCCCCGCTGCGGTTCTGCATGGGTGTCCACATCACAGGCGGCACCGTCGTCGTGATGGAGCGGTTCGACCCGGAGGACTACCTCCGACTCGTCGGAGAGCATCAGATCACGATGTCGCAGGTCGTCCCCACGATGTTCGTGCGGATGCTGAAGCTGCCCGAGGAGACCAGGGCGGCCTACGACGTGTCGGGCCTGCGTGCCTGCATCCACGCGGCGGCACCGTGCCCGGTCGACGTCAAGCGCCAGATGATCGAGTGGTGGGGTCCGGTCATCCACGAGTACTACGCAGGCACGGAGGGCAACGGCTTCGTCTACTGCAACAGCGAGCAATGGCTCGCCCATCCGGGCACGGTCGGTACTGCCATCCTCGGCGTGATCCACATCGTCGGCGACGACGGTGAGGAGGTGCCCGTCGGGGAGGAGGGCACGATCTACTTCGACAGCGAGTCCGAGTTCGAATACCACGGCGACCCGGAGAAGACGGCCGACTCCCGTCACCCGAAGGGATGGTCGACGCTCGGCGACGTCGGCCGGCTCGACGAGGATGGTTTCCTGTACCTCACCGACCGCAAGGCGTACATGATCATCTCGGGCGGCGTGAACATCTATCCGCAGGAAGCGGAGGACGTCCTCACCATGCACCCGGCAGTCGATGACGTCGCGGTGTTCGGTGTCCCGAACGACGACTTCGGCGAAGAGGTGAAGGGTGTCGTCCAGCCGGTCGAGATGCCGGCGGACGATGCCGCCGCGGCCGCTCTGTCCCGTGAGTTGGTCGCGTACTGCCGCGAGAAGCTCGCCGACGTGAAGTGCCCGCGGACCATCGACTTCCGAGAGGAGCTCCCGCGCCATCCGACGGGGAAGCTCTACAAGCGGCTCCTCAAGGACGAGTACTGGGCCGAGGCCGGCCGCTCGATCTGAGCCGCCGTGAGAAAACCTCAGGTCGGGTGCCCACGCGCCGATTGAAAAATCGGAACGCTCCGACCCTTCCTGTCCAGCGAGGTGCGTTCTGTCTTGGACACTCCCGGGGGCGCTCACCCTCGGGAGTGTCACGTTTTCTGGGCTGAACGACCCGGGACCTCGGACCCGGGGACCCGGTCACACGCGTGTGGGCGGTTCGACGGATTCGGGTCAATCCCGTGTCCCGGTGGGCCGAAGACTCGGACACGACGACGTTTCGAGAGATCGGAGGACCGACATGGAGACGATTCTGGCGGTGCTTCCCGCCGGCTCGACGGCACTCATCGTGAGTGGCGCGCTGGCTCTCGTGACGATCGCGGCCGGTCGCCGCGTCGTACGCGACGACGCAGGTCTCGGCGAATCGCCGTTGGGCTGACGGGCGCCACACCCCTCGAGCCGGCCCTCGTGCCTTGGGTCGGCTCGGGCGGGCGATGCTTCGTTTTCGATCGAGCCACGGCGGTCTGACAGGCTGCCCCGATGCGTCACGAGGTCGTCGTCACCGAACTGCGCGTCGACGACGCCACCCGACAGCGGCTCGAGACGCCCCGCGACGACTTCGTCCTGGAAGCCGAGGCCGAGCCCGGGCGGTTCGAGCTCGTGGAGGGCCCGTTCCACGAGTACGAGCGCCGGGTCGACGTCGGGGAGGAAAGCGACGGCTCGTGGCCGGTCGTGCAGACGGTGCGTTACCGCGTCGCGATGCCCTTCTTCGGGGCCGTGTTCCACCGGAACATCCGGCGCCAGGTCGGGCAGATCTCCGCCGATGGGCCCCGCTGGCCGTGGTGGGTTCCTCCCGAGCGGCAGAACGCGCGGGTGTCGCACATGCTCGGCCTGCTCTGCGCCCTGGCGTTCGTGATCGCCTACGCCACGGCGGTCACGACGCAGACGATGACGTTCGCCGTCGACGACTTCGGCGTGTCCGACTCGGCCCAGGGGAACGCGCTCGCATCCGTGCGGATCGGCGTCCTGATGTCGCTCGTGCTGCTCGGGATCGCCGATCGGCGCGGACGCCGCGGCATTCTCATCGGCACGGTCGCCGCCGCCTGCATCACGGCCGCACTCGGCGCCGTCGCGCCGAACATCTACCTGTTGGCGGGCTCCCAGACCCTCACCCGCGGTCTCGCG
>BQJV01000109.1 GCA_021604885.1 Acidimicrobiales bacterium | reverse complement strand
CGATCACACGACCGGGCAGTTGAACTCGACCACGAGCTACGACTCGTTCGGTGAGCCCATCGAGGTGATCGGCGATGCGCCCTCACTCGGCTATCAGTCCGATTACACCGACCCGGATACGGGAGATGTCTGGATGGGCGCCCGGTGGTACACGCCGTCGTCCGCCTCGTTCCGAAGTCGAGACACGGTCTTCGGCGAGCTGCGCACGACGATCTCGCTCAATCGGTACACGTACGGCAATGGCAACCCGATGTCCTACTTCGACCCGGACGGGCGATCGGCCGCAGCCCTCGCGGTCGAACGCGCGCTCGCCAAGCTCGGACCGGACTACGTACAGACCAAGCTCGACTGGTACGCCGTCACGAAACTCGTCGAGGCGATCGGGGCGTACTTCACGTCCGACCTGGGGACCCCTGACCCCGGGTACCGCAAGAGCCTGAGCCACAGTACGAAAAAGACCACCAGGGCGTCGGAGTCGTCCAACGAGGGCTTGCAGGACACGCAGGCGGTCGTCGCGGCGGCTGATGTATGCGCACAATCAGACTTCGAGTGTTGGGTCGACGTGGGCGCGATCGACGACCCCGGTGCGTTCGCGCACTCGGTCGTTGCGGCCGCGCACCCACTGTTCGACTACGGCAGGGACAACAACAACGACGCGGACGGCAACATCAGCCGCGAGGACTTCCTCGCCATCATGAACAACACCCACGGGGTCGCGAGCGACGCCATGATGTGGGCGGCCGAGTACCTGCTCGACACCGGTGAATGGGAGGTCTACAAGAACGAGCAGAGCCTCTGGGACCGGGTGAAAGGCTGGGCGGGGGACGCACTCGAGTTCGTCGTGGACGTTGTTGAGATCGGCGTGCAGTTCATGCCGTTCTACGACTGCTACGACGCCATCAAGAACGGCATCAACCTCGCCAATGCCGCCGGCTGCGGGATGGACATCCTCGGCACCGGCTTCGTCGCGGACGCTGCGAAGCTCGCCGGCCGAGGCATGGATGCGGTCGACAATGTCGGCGACGCCGTCACGGCTACCAACCGAGCCGAGAATGCAACGGATGCGAGCCGTGCCTCTGACGTTGCTCGCGGTGGATGCAACTCGTTCTCCGGCGACACCCACGTGCTGTTGGCGGACGGGTCGACCAAGCCGATTGAGGACATTGCCCCAGGAGACGTGGTCTTCGCGAGCGACCCCGAGTCAGGTGAGGAAGGTGCCCGCGCCGTCACGCACACGTGGCCGCACGAAGACACGCTGTTGGAGTTGCAGTTCGCGGATGGGTCCCATGTGGTCACGACCGAGGACCACCACGTCTGGAACGAGACCGACCGCGAGTGGCAGGAGACCCAGGATCTTGACCCGGGCGACGCCATGCGCACGCCCGAGGGTCACTTGGTCACGGTCGATGGCCTGGACTGGGCCAGTGTCCATGTTGCCCCGGCCTACGACCTGACGGTCGACGACATCCACACCTACTTCGTCGTCACATCCGCGGGCGACGAAGTCCTGGTCCACAACTGTGATGGAGTTGGCGAACTCGCCAATCCGACGACCGTGAACAACGCGTCCTCGCCGATCACCTCCTTCGTCACGGAGACCGATTCGACGTTCGTTCGGGTCTACTCGGACAGTCCCGCAGGTAGCTTCCTTGCCGACGTCGCGCCCGCGTCTGCCGATGACGCAGTACGCGGCCTGGCCCTTCCCCCGTCGAATACGGCAGACTTCATCCAGGACGTGACCGTGCCGGCGGGAACGAGGATCCAGAGCTCGGTCGCGGCCGAGGCTTTCGGCCAGCCAGGAGGGCTCATGCAGTTCGAGTTGCTTGAACGTATCCCTGACTCCAGCTTCGGACCTGGGCGTCCGCTCCGATGACCGAGGAGGGGCAAGAAGAGGAGGAGCATGCGGTGTGTGTCAAGGGTGAGCGAATCGGCCTTCAGGCACGACCCCTCGCCGTGCTTGAAGCTGCCGGACACACAGTCGTCTTGCTCGATCCCGACGCGGAATTGCGACCGTATGGACAGTTCGAGAACCTCTTCGCGATATCGCCGGGTGGGGAACGCGCCTGGTTGGCCCGGCTGCCAACATCCTCCACGGGCGACTGCTATCTCAGCGCGGCGCTGTCTTCTGATGGAGACCTCGAGGCGACTAGCTTCTCGGGCTATCGCGTCGTCATCGATCCGCGTACGGGTGGCATCGTTGAGTCGACCTTCACGAAGTGAGACGAAGGTCGCGCAGCCTGTGAACCAACGATCGGGGGTTATTGAATGAGATCAGTAAAGGACGGGCGATCGCGCACTCGGCGCGTCTGTGCCCTCGCTCTCGCGCTTACCTCGTTGCTTGCCACAGCCTGCGACGTGCATGTCGTGGGGGACTCGACCGCGTATCAGGTCGGTGATGTCGTCGAGCAGTTCGACGGCTCGCACAACGCGCACCTCGGGTGCGGCTTCACAGACGTCCCCGCGGGGACGTATCGCGTGCTACCGAACGGGGCGGGCGCATACGAACCGTGCACGATCCCGTTCGGAGACATGACCGGGATCGACAACGACGACTATGTGGTCGCGTTCGTCTCGATCCACGACGCGTTCTGCGAGGCCCCGGTCCAGAACCCGACGCCGGCCCAGGTCGACTGCAGCTTCCAGACCGACGGCTACGTCGCCGCCCAGGCAGCCTGGGACGCAGCCGGAGTCGACGTGATCTGGGTACAGCTTCCGCCGTATCAACCAGGCCCGACGGGCGACCCCCACCCGTACGCGGCGGAGATGAATTCCCGCATTCCCTGGTTCAACCTCGCCGTCCAGATCGAGTTGGGATGTGATCTCGTTCCCTCGAATCTGCGCACCGACCCGCACCCGGATCACGGGCAGTTGTTTCTCGAGGGACTGCACTACTACGACGACGGCGCCCTGGCGGAGGCCCTCGGCCTACCGCCCGAGGCGTCCCAGGGTTCGTTCAACGCAGCGGCTGTCGTCGCAGCGCGCGTCGCCGACCTCGATCCGGCCGATCACGCCTGCTGACGCCACGCGACTTCCCTCGTGTGAGGGTTGATGCTCCCGTGGGTCGCTCGTATGCTTTCTCGTCGGCCTGAGCGCGCTCTCACGGCGCTGCCGGCCGCAACCGATCTCCATCCTCTTTCACGAAGGTTTTTCTGTGCCCACGATTCAGCAGCTGGTCCGCAAGGGTCGCCAGTCGAAGCGTCGCAAGGAAGCGACTCCGGCGCTCAAGGGAGCGCCCCAGCGTCGTGGTGTCTGCACCCGCGTCTACACCGCCACTCCCAAGAAGCCGAACTCCGCGCTGCGCAAGGTCGCCCGTGTTCGTCTCACCAGTGGCATCGAAGTCACCGCCTACATCCCGGGCGAGGGCCACAACCTCCAGGAGCACTCGATCGTGCTCGTGCGTGGCGGTCGTGTGAAGGACCTTCCGGGTGTTCGCTACAAGATCGTCCGCGGCACGCTCGACACTTCGGGTGTGCGCGATCGCAAGCAGGCCCGTAGTCGTTACGGCGCGAAGAAGGATGGCTGACGATGCCTCGTAAGGGTCCGGCTCCGCGCCGCGAGATTCACCCCGATCCGATCTACGACTCGGTGCTCGTCACCCAGTTCACCAACAAGATCCTCCAGCGCGGCAAGCGCACCCTGGCCGAGAAGATCGTCTACGACGCCCTCGCCATGGTCGAGGAGAAGACGGGCTCCGAGCCGGTCGGCACGCTCAAGCGTGCGGTCGACAACGTCCGGCCCCAGCTCGAGGTGAAGAGCCGCCGCGTCGGTGGCGCCACCTACCAGGTGCCGATCGAGGTCCGTCCTCGTCGTGCCACCACCCTCGCCATCCGTTGGATGGTCGGGTTCTCGCGTGACCGTCGTGAGCGCACGATGGCCGAGCGTCTCGCCAACGAGATCCTCGACGCGAGCAACGGCATCGGTGCCTCCTGCAAGCGCCGCGAAGACGTCCAGAAGATGGCCGACGCCAACAAGGCGTTCGCCCACTACCGCTGGTAACTCCGCGGTTCTCTACCGCAATCCCAATACACTTTTTCTACGACCGGGCAGCTCGTTTCCAGAGCGGTCCGGTCGTGGCGTGTGCGAACCCCCCTCGGACACACCACCTCCATTCACCCTGAGGAATACCCATGGCTGAGAAGCGAACGCCACTCAAGATGACCCGAAACATCGGGATCATGGCCCACATCGACGCGGGCAAGACCACCACGACCGAGCGCATCCTCTACTACACCGGTCGCTCATACAAGATCGGTGAGGTCCACGACGGCGCCGCCACGATGGACTGGATGGAGCAGGAGCAGGAGCGAGGGATCACGATCACCTCGGCCGCCACCCACTGCATCTGGAACGACCATCGCATCAACATCATCGACACCCCGGGCCACGTCGACTTCACCGTCGAGGTGGAGCGCTCGCTGCGCGTTCTCGACGGCGCGGTTGCCGTGTTCGACGGTGTCGCCGGTGTGGAGCCCCAGACCGAGACCGTCTGGCGCCAGGCCGATCGCTACAACGTCCCCCGCATGTGCTTCGTCAACAAGATGGACCGCACCGGCGCGGACTTCTTCTTCTGCCTCGACACCATCAAGGACCGGCTGACCCCCAACGTCGCCGTGCTCCAGCTGCCGATCGGTGCCGAAGGCGACTACCGCGGCGTCATCGACCTCGTGAAGATGAAGGCCCTCGTGTGGCCGACCGGTACCGACGAGACCGATCTGGGTGCCACCTACGACGAGGTCGACATCCCGGCCGAGCTCCAGGAGCAGGCTGACGAGTACCGGGCCATGCTGCTCGAGGCCGCGGCCGATCAGGACGAGGACATCATGATGAAGGTCCTCGAGGACGAGGAGGTCGGCGAGGACGAGCTGATGGCCGCGATCCGCATCGGCACCCTCGAGAACGGCCTCGTCCCGGTCCTCAACGGCACCGCGTTCAAGAACAAGGGCGTCCAGCCGTTGCTCGACGCCGTCATCGACTACCTGCCGTCGCCCCTCGATGTCCCTCCGATCAAGGGTGAGGACAAGCAGGGCAACGAGGCGACCCGAACCGCCAGTGACGACGAGCCCTTCTCGGCGCTCGCCTTCAAGATCATGACCGACCCCCACGTCGGCCGTCTCACCTACTTCCGGGTCTACTCGGGCACCTTCGAGAAGGGCGACGTGGTGCTCAACACCCGCACGTCCAACAAGGAGCGCGTCGGCCGCATCCTCGAGATGCACGCCAACGACCGCGTCGACAAGGACGCCGTCGCCACCGGCGACATCGCCGCCGGCATCGGCATCAAGAACACCCGCACCGGCGACACGCTGTGCGATCCGTCGCACCCGATCACGCTGGAGAACCTCGACTTCCCGGCGCCGGTGATCGAGGTCGCCGTCGAGCCGAAGTCGAAGGCCGACCAGGAGAAGATGGGCAAGGCCCTCCAGGCGCTCGCCGAAGAGGACCCCACCTTCCAGGTCACGACGAACGAGGAGACCGCACAGACGATCATCGCCGGCATGGGCGAGCTGCACCTCGAGGTGCTGGTCGACCGCATGAAGCGCGAGTTCAAGGTGGAGGCCGCCGTCGGCAAGCCTCAGGTCGCCTACCGCGAGACCATCACCCAGGAAGTCGTCGAACACACGTACACCCACAAGAAGCAGACGGGTGGCACCGGTCAGTTCGCCGTCATCTCGGCCACGCTCTCCCCGAACCCGGGTGGCGACTACGAGTTCGAGTCCAACATCACCGGTGGCGCGATTCCGAAGGAATACATCAAGCCGGTCGACCAGGGCATCCAGGAAGCGATGAGCAATGGCGTGCTCGCCGGCTTCCCGACCGTCGACATCAAGGTCTCCCTCGAGGACGGCAAGACGCACGACGTCGACTCGTCCGAGATGGCGTTCAAGATCGCCGGCAACGCCTGGTTCCGTGAGGTTGCGCGTCAGGCGAAGCCCACGCTCCTCGAGCCGGTCTTCGCCGTCGAGATCGTCACCCCCGACGACTATCTCGGCGACGTCGTCGGCGACATCAACTCTCGACGCGGCCAGGTGCAGGGCACCGAGCAGCGCGGGATCAACCAAGTAGTGAATGCACTCGTGCCGCTCTCCGAGATGTTCGGATACAGTACGGACCTGCGTTCACGCACGCAGGGGCGGGCGACGTACACGATGCAATTCGATTCGTACCAGCCCACACCTGCATCCGTTCAGGAAGAGATCGTCGCCCGCGTTCGCGGCGAATGATCGTCTCCTAACCCCACCAAGAAGCCACAGAGAAAATCACAAGGAAAAACAGTTATGGCCAAGGAGACGTTCGAGCGGAACAAGCCTCACGTCAACGTGGGCACGATGGGCCACATCGACCACGGCAAGACGACGCTCACCGCTGCGATCACGAAGGTTCTTGCAGACAATGTCGAAGGTTCGTCCTTCACGGAGTTCGCGAACATCGACAACGCGCCCGAAGAGCGCGAGCGTGGCATCACGATCAACGTGTCGCACGTGGAGTATGAGACGGAGAACCGTCACTACGCCCACGTCGACATGCCCGGTCACGCGGATTACATCAAGAACATGATCACCGGTGCGGCTCAGGTCGACGGTGCCATTCTCGTGGTGTCCGCCGCTGACGGTCCCATGCCCCAGACCCGTGAGCACGTGCTGCTCGCCCGTCAGGTCGGCGTGCCGAAGATCGTCGTCGCGCTCAACAAGGTCGACATGGTCGACGACGAGGAGCTCCTCGAGCTCGTCGAGATGGAGGTGCGAGAGCTCCTCAACGAGTACGACTTCCCGGGCGACGACACCCCCGTCATCCACGTTTCCGCCCTGAAGGCCCTCGAGGGCGACGCCGACGCCGGCGCCGCGATCATGGATCTCATGGCGCAGGTCGACGAGTACGTCCCGACCCCCGAGCGTGACCTCGACAAGCCCTTCCTCATGCCGATCGAGGACGTGTTCTCGATCACCGGCCGCGGCACCGTCGTGACCGGCAAGGTCGAGCAGGGCAAGGTCCACACCGGCGACGAGATCGAGATTGTCGGCATCAAGGACACCACCAAGACCACCTGCACCGGTGTTGAGATGTTCCGCAAGCTGCTCGACGAGGGCCAGGCCGGCGACAACATCGGCGCTCTGCTCCGTGGTGTGGACAAGGAAGACGTCCAGCGTGGCCAGGTGCTCGCCGCCCCCGGCAGCATCACCCCGCACACCGAGTTCGAGGCGCAGGTCTACGTGCTGTCGAAGGAAGAGGGCGGCCGTCACAAGCCGTTCTTCACCAACTACCGCCCGCAGTTCTACTTCCGGACCACGGACATCACCGGCACCATCCAGCTGCCCGAGGGCACCGAGATGTGCATGCCCGGTGACAACACCGAGATGCATGTCGAGCTGATCAACCCGATCGCCATGGATGAGGGCCTCCGGTTCGCCATCCGTGAGGGCGGCCGCACCGTCGGCGCCGGCTCGGTCACCAAGATCACCAAGTGAGCATCTGATGGCTGCAGGACAGAAGATTCGGATCCGGCTCAAGGCCTACGACCACGAGATCATCGATCAGTCGACGAAGAAGATCGTCGAGACGGTGAAGCGGACGCAGGCCCACCTGTCGGGTCCGATTCCCCTGCCGACCGAGAAGCACCGCTTCACGGTCATCAAGGGTCCGTTCAAGGACAAGGATTCCCGGGAGCACTTCGAGATGCGCATCCACAAGCGCCTCCTCGACATCCTGGATCCCTCGCCCAAGACGGTGGATTCGCTGCAGCGCCTCGACCTCCCCGCCGGGGTCGACATCGAGATCAAGATCCAGCAGGCCTAGCGCCCGTCGGACAGAACGCGAAAGAGCCCCGGGCCTCTCGGCCCGGGGCTCTTCTCGTTTTCGGCTCAGCCGTGCGATTCAGACGTTGCCGTCGGGGCTGTGGTTGCGCCCGATGTCGCCGGCATCGAGGGGGATGAGGACCGGCTCGTTGTTCGCATCGAAGGGCACGAACAAGACGTTGAGGTTCTCGTTGTAGACGTACAGCAGGTCGTCCGAGTCGCCGCCGTGCGAGAGCGTCACGTCCACGTCGTTGTCGCCCTCGGTGGCCTCGAGGACGTGGGTGAACGACAGCGAGTGCGAGTCGAAGTCGAAGAACGTGGCGTCGAGGTCGATGACCTGGAAGAAGGTGTCGATCGTGACCCCGTCGTGCTCGAATTCGGCCGTCACCGTGATCGTGCCGGAGCCGCTCTCGTTGATGTCCCGGCCGATGTTCGCGCTGTAGTTGACGATGAGGAAGCCATCGGTCGGCACGTCGATCGTGACATCGGTCTTCAGGTCGTTGCCGTCCCAGTCGTTCTCGTCCTGGAACTGCTCGTAGGCGAGGCGTCCGACTTCCTGGTTGTGGTCCGACGCGTTGTCGCTGATGGCATCGGCGTTGTCGCTGATGTCGTCGGCCAGGGCGTCGCGGGCCGGAGCGGCCACGTTCTCGTCGTAGCGCTGCTGGAACGTCACGGCCTCGTAGCGGGTGACACCGTCGTCACCGTTGAAGGTGGTCGGCGTTTTGCCGGTCGTGATGTCGTTGTCGTAGGCCCACTCGACGGCGTCGGAGTACCACTTGCCGTCCTCGACGTCGGTGAACGGGTGGCCCGCGTAGGCCACCGAGGTGCCCGCGAGCGCGACCAGCGCCACCAGCAGAGCGAGCTTGGTCTTCGTGAGCTTGATCGTGAG
>BQJV01000108.1 GCA_021604885.1 Acidimicrobiales bacterium | reverse complement strand
CGTCGGCGGTCGGATAGCGATTGGCCGGGTTCTTGGCCAGCAGCTTCATCGTGATCGCGTTGAGCGACTTGGCGACGTTGACGTCTCGCTCGAGCAGCGTCTCCGGCTTCTCCTGCACGTGCTTGTACGCGACGGCGACCGGAGTCTCCGCCTGGAAGGGCGGCACGCCGGCGAGCATCTCGTAGAGCACGACGCCGAGGGAGTAGAGGTCGCTGCGGCCGTCGACCTGCTTGCCCTGCGCCTGCTCGGGCGAGAAGTAGGTGGCCGTGCCCATGACCGACCCGTGTTGGGTGAGGCCCGCATCGGTGCCGCCGGCGAGGGCGGTGGCGATGCCGAAGTCGGCGACCTTCACGTCGCCCCCGTCGGACACGAGGATGTTGCCGAGCTTCACGTCGCGATGGACGAGGCCGGCCTGGTGCGCGGTCGACAGCGCGGCCGCGACGTCGGCCGCGATCTCGGCGGCCCGATCCGGCTGGAGCGGCCCGGTCGAACGGAGCACGTCGCTCATGCTGCGACCCGAGACGTGTTCCATCACGATGTAGTAGGTGCCGCGCTCCTGACCCCAGTCGTAGATGCCCACGATGTTGGGATGGTTGAGGTTGGCGGCGGCCTGCGCCTCCCGGCGGAAGCGCTCGACGAAGTTCGGATCGTTGGCGAACTCGGGGAAAAGGACCTTGAGCGCGACCTCGCGATCGAGCAGATCATCCCTGGCGAGATAGACGTCGGCCATACCGCCACGGGCGATGTGGCGCAGGAGTTCGTAGCGTCCGTTGAAGACGGTGGGGCCCTGATCGGACATGGCCGCAGAGTCTAACTGTGTGGCACCAGCGGACCGTTGCAGGTCCGAAAACCGCTTCTCAGCCGTTGAAATAGGCCTCGATGACGGCCCGGGCGATCGGCGCAGCGACGGCCCCACCGGTTTGCTCGCTGGCACCCGGTTGCGCCTCCACGATCACCGCGACGGCGAGCTCCGCGTCCTCGCCGGGGCGCCCGGCGAAGCCGACGATCCAGGCGTGGCTGTTGGGCGGGTCGGTGCCGAGCTGGGCGGTGCCCGTCTTGCCGCCGACCACGAGGCCCGGGACCGCGAGGTTCCGCGCCGTGCCGTTCTCCGCGACGTTGATCATCGCCTCCTGGAGCAGGTCGGCAGCCAAGGGCGACGTGGCGACGCGCCACAGGCTCGGTTCGACCGTGTCGTACACGTCGCCGTCGGACGAGCGCACCTCGGAGACCACGTGGGGCTCCATCATCCGTCCGCCGTTGGCGATCGCGCCGGCCACCATCGCCATCTGCAGCGGCGTGGCCTTCACGTCGTTCTGACCGATCGACGTCTGGGCGAGGATCGCGGAGTTCTCGTGGATCGGCGTGTCGCCGTTCGGCAGGAACGGACCGTCCCCCTCGGCATCCTCCGCAGCTCGGTAGTGATCGACGTCGGCCAGGCGGGCGCCGTAGTCGACGGGGAAGTTCGACCGGGCCGCGTTCGGCAGGTCGATGGGCACTGCGGCGTTGAACCCGAAGTTCTCGGCGGTGCGGACCATGCCGTCCGGCCCGACCCATTCCGCCCCGATCTCGGCGAAGGTCGTGTTGCACGACACCCGCAGCGCCTCGCGGAGGTCGCCGCCACAGGTGCTGCCCCCGAAGTTGCGCAGGTCCGAACCCGACGGGAGCGGTGAGTACACGTTCGCCTGCGGCCACACCGGGTTCGTGAGGCTGATGTCCGCCGTGTCGATCGCGGCGGCCGCGGTGACGAGCTTGAACGTCGACCCGGGGAAGAACACCTCGCGGTAGGCCTTCGCGAGCAGCGGGTCGTCGGGATCGTCGAGCAGGGCCGAATAGGTCTCGTTCACGAGCGTGCCGTCGAGCCCGGCCAGCGGGTTCGGGTCGAAGCTCGGGTAGGTCCACATCGCCACGATCCCGCCGGTCGTCGGGTCGATCGCGACGACGGAGCCACGCCGCTCGCCCAGCGCCTCCTGCGCGGCCTGCTGCACGTCGTCACGCATGGTCATCACGACCGTACCGGTGGTGTCACGATCGACGAACAGATCCTTCAGCGACTCAAACTGCTGATCCAGCCGCTCCCCCGCGAGCTGGTCGTTGTACTCGCGCTCGAGGCCGAAGGCGCCCTGGTTGAAGGACTGGAAGCCGACGACGTGGGCGAAGCGTTCGCCGGTGGGATAGGAGCGGCGGAACTCGATCGTGCTGTCCTCGACCGGGATGGAGAAGGCGACGACCACACCATCCGCCGTGATGATGTCGCCGCGCTCCTGCCCGAAGGCGCGCAGCTGCGGGCGGATGTTGCCCTCGTGGGTGCGATAGTCCTCGGCGTCGACGAACTGCACCCGATTCAGCTGCACGAAGAGCACGGCGTAGAGGAGGATGAACACGGCGCCGAGCCGGCGGATCCGAGCGGTCACGGCGTCGGCTCCTTCGCGGCGGCGACGCGTTGCTCGTGGGACAACCGCACCAGCAGGGCGAGCACGATGTAGTTGGAGACGAGGGCCGAGCCGCCGTAGCTGACGAACGGCAGGGTGATGCCCGTCAAGGGGATGAGGCGCACGACCCCGCCCATGATGATGAAGGCCTGCACCGCGACGAGGGTGGTGAGACCGACGGCGAGCAGTGTCTCGAACGGCCGCGTCGCCCGGATGGCGATGCGCAGGCCCGAGCCGATGAGCACGAGGAACGCCATGAGGACCGCGGCCGTGCCGGCCAGGCCGAGCTCCTCGCCGAGCGCCGCGAAGATGAAGTCCGTCTCGGCGAACGGCACCCGGTCGGGCTCACCGCGCCCGAGGCCCGTGCCCGTGAGGCCGCCCTCCGCCATGGAGTAGGTGGCCTGGATGATCTGGAATCCGCTGTCCTGCGGGTCCGCCCACGGGTTGAGCCAGGCGTCGATCCGCCGCTCGACATGGGAGAAGAGTTGGAACGCGACCACGCCGCCGGCCACGAACATCGCGGCACCGAGCCCGAGGAACATCGTCCGCCCGCTCGCCATCCACATCATCACGACGAAGAGAGCGAACAGGAGCATCGACGAGCCGAGGTCGCGTTCGAGCACCATCACGCCGACCGATGCGGCCCACGCAGCCCCGATCGGTACGAGGTCGCGCAGCTCGAGCCGGTTCTTGATGAGCTCCCCCGCGTCGACCAGATAGGACGCGAAGAAGATCGCCAGCGCGATCTTGGCGAACTCGCCGGGCTGGAAGTTGACCGGGCCGAGGCTGACCCAGATGCGGGCGCCGTTGAGCTCGATCCCGACACCGGGCACGAGGGGCAGCGCGAGCAGGGCGATGCCGCCGAGGCCGAAGAGGTAGCGGTACTGGGCGAGCATGCGAGCCCGGGGAATGAGGATGAGCGTCGCGACGAAGAGTCCGATGCCGACCGCGGTCCACACGGATTGGAGCCCGGCGAGATCACCGCCGCCGTCGACGTCGCCGCCGAGGCGGGCGATCATCACGTAGCCGAGCCCGTTGAGCAGCAACGCCATCGGCACGATGACCGGGTCGGCGGCCGGGGCGAAGCGGCGGACGGCGAGGTGGACGAAGAAGAAGAGGCCGAGCATCCACGCCAGGAACGGGCCGATGTTGGCCGGCACGGAGGCCGACTGGCCGAGGCTCGCCAGGCCGTACGCGGCAACGACCACGACCGCGATGAGGAAGATCAGCCCCAGCTCGACGCGGCGGGGTCGGAGCGCGGCGAGGCTCGGCGGCAGCGAACCGCGACGCTCGAGCGCCGTCACGGTTCGTCGGTGCTCGCCCGCTCGCTCAGCGCCGCGGCGTAGGTGCGGGCGTCGTCGAGATCGTCGAACTGCACGCCCGCAATCACGTCGGGCAGGTCCTCGTCGTCGAGCTCGGAAACCGAGAGCACGACGGGCTCCTCGACGGTGGGGTCGAACCAGAGCACGCCACCGGGCCGACCCCGGTAGATCACGACCTGATCCTGGTCGGTGCCGACGAAGTAGGACGAGCGGGCGTAGGCAACGACGGACGACAGCAGCACGGCGAGCACGATGAGCACGGCGGCGACGAAGAGGCCGAGCCGCCACGTGACGAAGGGCGGCTTCTCGATGGTGCGGTCGACCTCGATCTCGTCCGGGTGCGGATCGCTCGGGCCGGTCTCCGGCGGCGGTTCGAGCCGCAGGACGCTGTCCGGCACGGCCTTGTGGATCGAGATGATGCGGTCGTCGGGGATCTCGTCGTCCACATCGCCGGCGTCGACGACATCGACGACGAGGACGGTGACGTTGTCGCGTCCTCCCGCTTCGACGGCCTCGGTGACCAGCTCGATGGCGGCCTCGTTCGGATCCTCGACCCGGGCCAGCACGTCCTGGATTTCGTCACCCGACAGCTCGCCGAACAGGCCGTCGCTGCACAGCAGATAGCGGTCACCGGCGACCGGACCGAGCTCCCACGTGTCGACCAGGACCTTCTCGTCGATACCGAGCGCCCGGGTGACGATGTTGCGCTGCGGATGGGTGAGCGCGTCCTCGGCGGTGAGGCGACCGTCGCGCACGAGCGCCTCGACGAGGGTGTGGTCCTCGGTGACCTGCACGAGCCCGTCGTCGGCGACGCGATAGAGCCGGCTGTCGCCGACGTTCGCGATGCCGAGACGCTGGCTGTCGCCCACCATCATCCCGACGAGGGCGACGAGCGTGGTGCCCATGCCCCGCAGCTCGGGCTCGAGCTTGGAGCGGTCGACGATCTCACGGTTGGCCTGCTGGACCGCCTCGATCAGGTCGTCAACCGACGCCACCGTGTCGACCTTCGCCATCTCGTCGACGGCGACCGCGGCCGCGACCTCGCCGCCGTTGTGCCCGCCCATGCCGTCAGCCACGACGAACACCGGCGCGGCGACCAGCAGCTGGTCCTGATTGGCCTGGCGGACCCGGCCGACGTCGGTGGCAGAGCCCCAGCGGAACTCGATCATGTGAACTCCAACACGATCTCGCCGATGCTGATCCGGCTCCCGGGCACGAGCCGGACGGGCGCCCGAAGCGGCGAGCCGTCGAGCACCGTGCCGTTCGTGGAGCCGAGATCTTCGATCATCCAGCCTCCATCGGCCGGAGAGATGCGGGCATGGAGCTTCGAGACGTGGGCATCATCGATCGACACGGCGCACCCGGCCCCGCGACCGATGGTGGTTTCGCCCTCCACGGCGAACGTCTGACCGGCGAGGCCCGCCGGCGCGACGATAGAGAGGCGGCCCGCCGCGAGGAGTGCGGTGGGCGCGGAGGCGATCGATGTCGCGCCGACCGGCGCGGGAACGGGCGCCGGCGCGGCCGCTCGCTTCGAGCGTCGGGGGGCCGGCGCGGGGGCCTGGCGCGCCCCCTCGGCGCGCAGCTCGACCCACACGGCACGCAGGACGCGCAGGAACACCAGATACACGAGGGCGAGGAGGCACACCCGAAGCACGATGAAGAGCTGGTCCGACACGGTCCTGCGAGATTAACCGTGACGGTCGGGAGAGCCGTGCCGCCCCGCCAAGGAGTCGGTCAGCCGGCCCGGAAATCGATCACGGTCGCGCCCAGTTCGATGCGGTCGCCGTCGACCAGCCGATGCGCGGTCACGTTGGACCCGTTGACGAGCGTGCCGTTGGTCGACCCGTTGTCGGTGAGGATGAAGCCGTCGCCGTCGGGGCGGATCGCGGCGTGCTCGCGACTGATGTTCGGATCGTCGAAGGAGATCGTGCACTCCGGCAGCCGGCCCATGGTGACGACGAACTCGCCGAGCACGACCTGCTGGCCGGTCGGGAGATGGAGCACGCCGACGCCGCCGTCCGCCTCCTTCATGCGGGCGTCGACCTCGATGGCGCCGCCCCGCAGGCGATTGTCCGGATCGAGCTCGACCTGCACCGGGCCCATGAACGTCCACCCCTCTTCACGGGCGTGGTCACGGGTGGCGTCGCAGAGCTCGCGGACGAGCGAGTCCTTCACCTCGGCGAAGCGCTCGAGATCCTCCGCGGCGAGACGCACGGCGAAGTGGTTCGCGACGACCGGCTGACCCTTCACGCCGACGCTGCGGGAATCCGCCATCGCCCGGGCGATGCGATGGCCGATCTCGACGGGTCGTACGCCGCCGCGAAAAAGGCGACCGACGGTTCCTTCCACGAAACGTTCGAGACGGCGTTCGACCGAGCGCAAGCCCACGTCGGAGAGGCTAGCCCCGTCTGCTCGGCGCGAATCCGAGGGGTGAATCCGCGGGGCATACGCGGGCCATGCCCGCTAGCCTTCCACCACGGTCGCTTCGGTGATCGGCCACGCGCGAGTGGCGGAATTGGCAGACGCGCAGGCTTCAGGTGCCTGTGCCCGAAAGGGTGTGGGGGTTCAAGTCCCCCCTCGCGCACAACACGGATCCGTGTCGGAGACTCAAGGTGAGTGATCACTCTCGCCCGACCGCTGCGAAGCCCGCCGGGCTCGCGGCGAAATACGGGCAGCAGTTCGCCGATGCGGCTGTCGTGGAGAACTATCGGTTCCGCCCGGCCTACCCGCCGGAACTCTTCGACATGCTCACGAGTTTGGCCGTCGGCGATCGGTCTTCCGTTCTCGAAGTCGGATGCGGGACAGGAGACCTGACGTTTGGTCTCGCCGGCCGCTTCGACCGCGTGCGTGCGATCGATCCATCCGAGGCGATGATCAGCGAGGCTCGTCGTCGAGACATCGACGCTCGTATCAGCTGGTCCCTCGACACGATGGAGACCGTGGCGATCAACGAGCGGTTCGATCTCGTCGTCGCGGCCGAGAGCCTGCACTGGACGGAGTGGGCGACCACCCTCCCGGCGATCGCGGCATCCCTCGCCGAGGGCGGGGTCCTCGCCATCATCGAGCGCGCGACCGAGACGCCACGATGGCAGCGAGACCTCCTCGCCATCATCGGCAGGTACTCCACGAATCGCGACTATCGGCCATATGAATTGGTCCAGGAACTCGAGGACCGGGCACTGTTCCGGCCACACGGATCGTGGCACTCGCCGCTGCACGAGCTTTCCCAGCCGGTCGACGACTATGTGGCGTCGTTCTACTCACGCAACGGGCTCTCGCCCGAGCGTCTGGACCCCGGGGCGAAAGCCCGGTTCGCTGACGAATTGCACGTGCTGCTGCGAGCGCACGATCAAGTACCAGCGGTCAATCTGTGTGTTGGCGCCACCATGAGCTGGGGCAGTCCGGCGCCCCGGTCCTGAGCGATGCCTGGCCCGACGTCCGTCTCGTCGACGAGCTCGTCAGGCAGTGGCATCTCTCGTGACCCCCGTGGTCAACAGCCTCGCCACGAGCGCTGAGACCATGACCAGGGCGATGTTCATCCGAGCGACGCCGACGGCTCTGGCAGCCAACGCAGTCGAGCCGGCGACGCCCGCCACCATCACCCCCGCGAGCAGTGCACTGCCCGCGATCGGTGTGCGAGCGACCACGGCAATGCTCGGCAAATAGAGCACGAGTACGACCACGAAGATGATGACTGCGGGCACCACGGCGGGGTCCGTGCCCGAATCGGCGTAGCGAGACGATGTCTGGGCGTGGTGCATCCAGGCGACCGGAAAGGCCAACGGTGCCGCCAGGCTGAGCAGGGTCGCGATCGCTCGTGCCATTCCTCGACCGTACTTCGATCGCCATCGCTGCCTCCTGCGGTTGACCCGGCCGAGGCGTCGGCAAGACTGGGCGCCGATGCGACTTCTCCCGTGGACGCCGAGCCGCCTCCTCGCCGCGGTCGCCGCCGCGTCCCTCCTGGCATCGGCGTGCAGCGATGATGTGGCGTCCGACGCCGATCCGCCGGACGAGGTCGTCGCCACCGGCTCCACGACCGAGCCGCCGACCACTGACGCGCCAACAACGAGCGAACCGCCGGCCGAGCCGGCTCCCGTCGTCCCCGTCGCCATCGCCGGCACCGGCACGGACGTCGATATCAACGACGTGGCGGACCAGTTCCCACCTCGGCTCGCGCAGGCCGACATCCCGGACCGCGTGGGCGACCTCGAGCTCTTCGGCACGAAAGCGGTGACGCTCAGCGACGGCCGGTCGATCGTGCGGGGCCGCTGGACCCAGGACGAACCCGTCGAGACGTCGTTCTCGATGCGCAGCTCGGAGGACTTCCCGGAGCCGACCGTCCGCACTGAGCAACCGATCCGGCTGTTCCTGGTGGACTGGGATGCCGAGACCGTCGTCGCCGTGAGCCCGTTCACCGCGGCCCTCACGACCGAAACGGCGATCGGGATCTTCACCGGCTACGAGATCCCCCTCGAGTGGGAAGTGACCGACGACGAGACGATGGTGCGCTTCACCACCGGCTTCAACGGCGCCGCGTACGACATCGCCCACACGCTCTGGGAGACACCGCTCCCGCCGGCGTGACCCGTCGCGCTGGCGCAGAAATAGAACTTGTGTCAGCCTGATGACGCTGGCAAGAACCGGTGGTCCTGGAGCAGGTGCTGAAGTGGGTTGGATAGAACGACGGCCACGTGACGTGACCTCACAGATCCTCGAATACGCGGAGAGTGGTCGTCTCGTCGAGGGTCCCCGTGCGTCGAAGGACGAGCAAAAGGGCACGATCGCCCTCGTCGTGGTGGCCGCACTCGTCCTCGGTGCCGGTCTCGCGCTCACGACCAGCGGTGCGCTCGGCTCCGGCGACGACACCACCACGCTCGTGGCGATCATGTGCACCCTCGGTGCGCTCGCCATCCTCGTCCCCGGCATCCGCC